>JAGRPB010000135.1 GCA_020439945.1 Verrucomicrobiia bacterium | reverse complement strand
CCATAGGTGGCGTCGATCGCCGAAACCCAATAGTAATAGCTCACCCCTGGCAAGGCGTTCGAATCTCGCCACATCGATTGCCCGTTGCCCGCTGGAAAACTTCCCGCCGCCACCAGCGAAGCACTGCCGAAATCCGCTGTCTCGGCTCGGTAGATACGGTAGCTGGAGGCACCGATAGCATTGGCCCAGGCCAATTCCACGTGATCAAACGATTTCCGCTCGGTTGCGGAAACCTGGCTGGGAGGCGAAAAGGGGCGTGTCGCCGTCCACGGTCCCGTGACCAGCAGCGATTCCCCGTTGAAGCGCGACGCCACCCAATACCAATGCTGGATGGTTGGCGGCGCAGTAGCGTCCTGAAAAAAGTTTTTGTCGGTCGTTCCGATGGAAACGGCGTCACGGAACTCCGGAGTGATCGAACGAAAGATCTCGAAATCGAAGTTAAGCCCCGAAGCCGATTCCCATCGAAGATCAATTCGTCCAGTCGCACCGAAGACCTCGATCGAGAAATCCTCCACGGGGGCGGCTTTCCTCACGGAGACAGCCGTTCCAGCCTCTCCCGCTCCGCCGTTCTCTCGCCAGGCTCGCACGGTGAATGCATGGAGCTGCCCCTCATACCCTCCCTGCCAGATGAAAGGTCCTTCCACGACCTCCCCAATCTTTTGGCTCCCGACAAAGATCTGGTAACCTTCCGCATCCGCCACCGGAGACCACTCGACCATGATGCCGCCCATTGGATCGGCCACGTTGCGGGCATTCACCGCCTCCGGCCCCGGGAGGGGCGGGAGCCGAAGACGGTGCCCCTGGTCGGAAAGGGAATTGCCAAGAACGCGCAGGGGCGGCCCCGTCGCTCGCGGCACCAGGTGGTAGGAATTGATGAAGTAGGTCACGGACTCTCCCGCCACCGGTGCGGGATCGTCGAAGGTGTAGGATGTGGTTCCCGGAATCGCAGGGATCTCCGCGATCTCGGTTCCGCCCTGGGTGCGGAGGAAAAACCCATCCACGTCCTCTGTCGCGGTCCAGGTGAGGCGGACAAAATCCGCAAAATCGCCGTCGGACGCCGCAAAAGTCTGCGGCGGAGGCGGATGCAGTCTCTCGCCGAGGACGGGAAGGCTGGGCGGCGTGTGGAATCCATCCGCGCTCACCGATTCCACCCGGTATTCCCACCTCCCAGGTCCCACCCCGGCGTCGAAGAAGTTGGTATCCGGCGCCTCTACCGAGTCCACCAATTCCCATGATGAGAGCGAAGAAGTCGCCAATTTGCGGTAGAGATCAAACCCGACCGCCCCCACCACGGGATCCCACCGGAGATGAATGCCCCGGGTTTCCGAGCTGGAAGCTGTAAGACCGTTCGGGGGGCCGACCGGAAAAGCATCCAGAGAAACCGCATCACTCCAGCTTCCCGGAATCAGGCCGACCCATTCAGCCCCCGATTGATAGCAGGCGAAACGCACCCAATAGAAATAGGTTTTCCCGACTTCTGCGGTTTCATCGATGAATTCGATATCGCCATGGGAAGCCCACACATAGCCCGCTCCGAGGTAGGAGAAGGCCGTCGGGTCCTCGCCTGGCGCCCGGAACACCTGGAAACGTCCTCCTGTGTAGACGCTCGGAAGCGGATGGTAGAAGTCCGGTAGGTTCTGCCACGAAATTCGAACGGCGGCAGAGTGATCAATTCGTTCGGCCCGGACTCCCTCCACCCGCCAGCGGCTCCGGTATCCCCTGTCGGGAAAACCAAATCCGGATCGGCTTCCGTCGGCGTAGATCGCCTGGACCCAATACAAACATCCCCAATCCGTATCATCCTCCCAAGGAACGGAGCCTTTGGCGATGGCCCCCGAATCGTCGGAAAAACTGGAAATCGAACCGGAGACGGTGCCAATCACCGTTCGCTCCAGAAAGGATGCACTGTGCCTGCTGATCTCGTAGGCGACCGGACTGCCCGGAGCGGGGAGCCAGGTAATTTCAACAACTTCATCGGAAATTCCATTCGAGGCCTCTATCGAACCCGGCCCCCTTTGCATGGATCCCGGCAGCGCATCGTTCCAATAGCCAGTGTCGTTCAGGAACGGCACCGGATTCGGCTGCTCCGGGGTGGCAGGTGATGCCAGCCAATAATGATAGACTTTTCCAGGCAAGGCCTCGAAATCGATCACTGAAACAGTGGCTCCCTCCTTGAATGGGATCGTGAATTGATCCAGGTGGACTGCCTCCGAGAAGTCATCCGATTCGCCGCGAAAAACGTCGAATTCACCCGCCACCGTCGAATACGGTCTGTTGCCAAGGTAGGTATCTTCGAGGCGAATCTCGACACCGAAGGGAACCGTGTCGTCCGACGCGGTCATTTCGTAGAAATCCTGCCCCCACACCTGAGCCACCAACGTGCCTTTATGCATCGCCAGCAAAAAAATGACCAGAGTGGCTACTCTGATGATTGGTTTTCCCCTTCCCATTGATAAAACCTTCTTAACTGGAATCAGAACACTTTGTAGTTACATTGTCAATCAAAAGAATACAATGTGTTTACGCGTACGGTTTTTCCGAAACTCATCGGGGTTCCCATGGTTCGATAGGCCATGCGGCTTTCGACTTTTCTCCCCCTCCTTTTCGCGACCTTCGTGGTTTCGTCCCCGGCGGATGCCGAAAACTGGCCTGGATTCCGCGGTCCTGACGGCGCAGGCGTAGCAGAGGATGCGAAGGTTCCCCTGACATGGGGACCGGAGACCGAAAACCTGAAATGGAAAGTCCTCCTGCCCGGCCCCGGATCTTCCTCACCGATCGTCTGGGGCGACCACGTTTTCGTCACCTGCTACTCGGGCTATGGCGATGGCAGCGAGGGCGGAGACCTGCTCACGCTCAACCGGCACCTGCTTTGCGTCGATGCCAAGAGCGGCAGCGTGGTCTGGGAGAAAGCCTTTCCGGCTCCCCTGCCGGAAGATCCCTATCAGGGGTTCATCAGCGAGCACGGCTACGCCAGTCACACTCCGGTGACCGATGGAGAGGTGGTCGTCGCGTTTTTCGGAAAAGGTGGCGTGGTCGCGCTCGATTTCGAAGGCAACGAACTGTGGCGACAGGATGTCGGCAGTCGCTACAGTTCCAAAGGCTGGGGCACTTCGGCGAGTCCGATTCTCTACGGCGATCTCGTCATCGTGAATGCGGCCGAGGAATCGAACGCTCTCTACGCCTTCGACAAGAAAACCGGGAAACAGGTGTGGAAGACGGAGAATCCTTCGCTGGTTTCCATCTATGGCGCGCCGGTGATCGCCACGGTGGGCGAGGATCGCGATGACCTCATCGTCCCGGTGCCAGGAGAAATGTGGGGATTCAATCCGGAAACGGGCAAGCTCCGGTGGTACGCCGGGATGGACATCACCGGGAACATTTCTCCGAGTCCGGTGATTGCCGGGGATCGGATCGTCCAGTTCGGCGGCTACCCGAAGACGATGGGCATCGGATTGAAACTCGGCGGTGAAGGCGACGTGACGGAATCGAATCGACTCTGGCAGAACAACGACGCCCGTTCCTACCTGACGTCTCCCTGTTTCTACGAAGGGAAACTTTACTGGGTCACCGACCAAGGCATCGCCTGCTGCGCCGATCCCGATACTGGCGAATTGCTTTACGAAGAACGTCTCGATACCGCTTCGTCAGGCGGTCGCGGCAAGCCTTTCTACGCCTCGCCCATCATCGTGAACGGTCACTTGGTCGCGGTGAGCCGGACGGCGGGCACGTTCGTGATCGCGGCAAAGCCGGAGTTCGAGTTGGTGCGGGTCAACCGTATTGCCGGCGACGAGAGTCGCTTCCAAGGCACGCCTGCCGTAAGCGACGGGATGCTGTTCCTGAGATCGGAGAAAGCGCTCTATGCGATCGGTGCGGAGTGAATTGTGGGGCAGATTTGCAATCTGCCTTCTCCAGACCGGACCGAACCGCGACTAATGAAAGGCAGGTTACAAACCTGCCCCACATTGTCACCCGCGTCGCCGCGCTTCGTTCTTCAACCGAAGCGCGTTCAGGCGGATGAATCCGGTGGCGTCATCCTGATTGTAGGCTTCCTCACCACCTTCCATCGTCGCGATGTCTTCGTTGTAGAGGCTGAGCGGCGAACGACGGCCGGCGGACATCACGTTGCCCTTGTAGAGCTTCATCCGTACCTCACCGCTGACCGTTTTCTGGCTGTCGGTCACGAGAGCCTGAATGGCATCGCGCTCGGGAGCGAACCAGAAACCGTTGTAGACCAATTCGGCGTATTTCGGAATCAGCGAATCGCGCAGGCGCATCACTTCCCGATCCATCGTCAGGCTCTCGATCTGGCGATGGGCGTGGAACAACACGAAACCACCCGGTGTTTCATAAACACCCCGGCTTTTCATGCCGACGAATCGGTTTTCCACCATGTCGACGCGACCGACACCGTGCTTGCCACCGAGGAAATTCAGCACCCGCATCACGCCGTAGGGACTCAACAGGGTATAGCCGTCGGCTTCACCCTCTATGGTCACGCCGAGTTGCCCGAGCAGGTCGTCGAGCCCGTCGACTTTCAGACCGACGCAGTTCCCTTTGTCGAAAAGAAGCTGCACGTATTCCGGCACATCCGGCGCATCCTCGGGCGCGACGCTGAGCACATACATGTCGCGGCAATCCTCGGCGGTGGCGTCGTACCACGTGTCTTCCAGCATGCCGCTCTCGAAGCTGATGTGCAGGAGATTCCGGTCCATGCTGTAGGGCTTTTTCGCCGAAGCCTGGACTGGGATGTTTTCTTTGGCGGCGTATTCGATCATCTCGGTTCGACCGGGAAACTGCTCGCGGAAACGCTTCTGTCGCCACGGAGCGATGACTTCGACTTCGGGAGCGAGCGACGCTGCGCTGAGCTCGAACCGCACCTGGTCGTTACCCTTGCCGGTCGCTCCGTGGGCCACGGCGTCGGCACCCTCGGCTTTGGCGATATCGATCATGCCCTTCGTGATACAGGGGCGCGCGATGGAAGTGCCGAGCAGGTACTGGCCCTCGTAGAGAGCGCCAGCCTGGAACATCGGAAAGATGTAGTCGCGAGCGAATTCCTCCCGCAGATCGCCGATGAAGCACTTCGAGGCGCCGGTGTTGAGCGCCTTCTCTTCGAGCCCGTCCAGTTCCTCGCCCTGGCCGACATCGGCGCAGTAGGCGATCACTTCGGCGTTGTAGGTGTCTTCGAGCCACCGCAGCAGCACGGAAGTATCGAGACCGCCGGAGTAGGCGCAGACGATTTTCTTGATGTCACTCATGAGTAGAAAAGGAAAGGGATCGAGTCGGAACGACGAACAGGGCGCACCTTATCGACAGGCGCCGAGGATGCAACGGCTATCGAGTTTCCATCATCTTCAATCAGCACGCAATTCGGCCGCGAATTCGACTTTGCGACCCGATATCCCGCCCCTATTTTCCCGGCCGATGATTCCTCGCCAACTCTCTCTCACGTTTTCCAGCCTGCTGGCGATTTTTTCGCTCCTCGCTCTGCCCGATCACACCTCCGGCGCGGAGAACTGGCCCGGCTGGCGGGGACCTCGGGGCGACGGCAGTGTCGAGGACGGCCCCCTTCCCGTTTCGTGGAAAGTCCCGGACAACGTGATCTGGAAAGTGGAAATGCCCGGGATCGGCCACGCGTCGCCCATCATCTGGGAGGATCGGATTTTCCTGGTCGATGCGATCGAAGACACGGCCGAGCGCGTTCTGCTCTGCCTCGATCGGGAGAGCGGAAAGACGCTTTGGCAAAAGACGGTCCTGGAAGCGCCTTTCGAGGACATTCACCGGCTGAACTCCCGCGCCTCAAGCACGCCCCTGACCGATGGAGAACGGATCTATGTCAGCTTTCTCGACAAGACCGAGATGTTCGTCGCTGCCTACGATTTCAATGGCGAGAAACTCTGGGAAACCCGTCCCGGCGTTTTCTCCAGCAAACACGGCTACTGCTCCAGCCCCGTTTTGTGGAAGGACAGCATCATCGTCAACGGTGACCACGATGGCGATGCCTACATCGTTTCGCTGAATCGCGAGACCGGTGAGACGATCTGGAAGGTCGATCGTCCCAACAAGACCCGCAGCTATTGCACCCCGATCATCCGCCACATCGATGGGCGCGATCAGCTCATCCTTTCAGGCAGCAAGTGCGTCGCCAGCTACGACCCGACCACCGGTGACCAACATTGGATTATCGACGGCCCCACCGAACAGTATGTCGCGTCGCTGGTCTACAATCCGGAGGTGAATCTGTTGTTTCTCACCTGCGGATTTCCCGCCAAGCATCTCATGGGTATCCGTCCCGACGGACACGGCAACGTGACGAATACCCACGTCGCCTGGCACGAACAAGTCGGCGCCGCCTACGTGCCGAGCCCGGTAGCGGTCGGACCGTATTTCCTCGTCGTCGCCGACAACGGCGTCGCCAGTTGTTTCGTGGCCAAAACCGGCGAGCGACTCTGGCGCGAGCGCCTGCCCGGCGGACACAGCGCCTCACTTCTCTCCGCCAACGGTCTCGCCTATTTCCTCTCCGACGACGGCATCATGAGCGTTGTGAAACCCGGCCCCGAATTCAACGTCGTCGCCCAGAATGAACTTGGCGAGGAGACTTACGCATCACCCGCGGTCTACGACGGAAAGCTTTACCTGCGTTCGGTGAAGCATCTGTATTGTATAGGGGAATGAGGGATTTTCCCGTGTCCCTACCCGTGCCCTTTTATGCCCCAATCAGAGGCATGCCCATAGGAAACGATCAAAAGGCAGCAAGTATCACACCACCAAGCAAAAGCCCCGCAAGGCGTTGACCTTACGGGGCTTTGAAATTGGTTGCGGGAGCCGGATTTGAACCGACGACCTTCAGGTTATGAGCCTGACGAGCTACCAGGCTGCTCCATCCCGCGTCTGGTGACTCCCTTTCGGGAGCGAGGCGGCACTATCGGGGAAAACGATTTCCGCGCAAGTGCTTCTTTCGAAATTCTTGGCCGAATCAACCGCGAATGATGCCTGGCTCGTGACAAAAATGTTTCTGACGTGGGCCCCCGCCCTTCTATTCAATTTCAGTCGGTCGCGGTCGCGCCAGTCGATTTGAGTTGAGCTTTAAATTCGGTCTGCGAAAATCGGTAAGTTTATCCGCGTCTCCAGCGACATAGGGACGCATCTGAACCTACACCATAACCTCCACATCCAAGACCAAACCATGAAGAAAATCCTGACCACGCTTGCCTGTGCCGCTGTTGCTTTGGCTTCGTCCGCTATCGCTGGCGAATATCCGGACATCAGCATCAGCGAGCTGAAAGACGCCATCAAGAAGGGTGAAGTCACCGTCATCGACGTGAACGGTTCCCAGTCCTACGCCGAGGGCCACATTCCCACCGCAATCGACTTTCGTGCGACCAAGGATCTCGCTTCGGTTCTGCCCAAGGACAAGGGCGCTCTTGTGGTCGCCTACTGCGGTGGCCCCTCCTGCTCCGCCTACAAGGCTGCCGCCACCAAGGCCGAAGAGCTGGGCTACACCAACGTGAAGCACCTCTCCGCCGGAAAGGCCGGTTGGCTGCAGGCTGGTGAAGCCACCGAGAAGAAAGGCTGATCTATCGATCGGATCAGATCATTCTTTTCAACAAAGAATTCCAAACAAGCGGGCGATCCGGATTCCGGGTCGCCCGTTTTTTTTCTGGGAAAGGAGGGGCGACAATCCTGTCGCCCAACTGCGCCCGGTAGAAGGCTTGGATGAAGTCGAAAAACTGAGGTCAACCGAATCAGGAACATCCGCCCTGGATCCAAAGGGCGACGGGAGTGTTGCCCCTCCCTTTCACCAGCCCTCCGGCAAGTCCGTCAGCGTTTCACGGAGAATCTCGCGAATGGCGGTCTTTTCAGCGTTGGAAAGGTAGGCGAAATCGGCGCCGCCGGTCTTCGGATCGAGTGCCTCGCCGAGTCGGTTGTAGATGTGATTTTTGAAAACGGGCGGGAGTGACTGAAAGAGGTCGCTGTAGATCAGGTAACTGCAGCGATATTGAAACATCCGGTCCTTCAGATTCAGGTCTTTCAAGGATCTCCCCTTGGAATCGGCACGACGATTATGCGTGAAATCGGCGGCATAGGCTGGGTCGCCGGGAATGCCGTCCCGGGGAAACTCGGCTTCGTCGGCAAAAAGCAGGTAGCGAACGAGCATCTCGGCCTGCTCCCGGAGTTTCTCGATGTGAACCCGGTTGGTGAGCCGCCCCCCGCCCTCTTTCAGATAGTAGCGAGCCCGATAGCCGGCCTCCAGCACGCGATTGGCGAATCCGGCCTGATGTTCGTGGATCAGTTGCGGCAAGACATCGCTCGTTGGCACCGGATACGTTTCCCAGTTGAACCGGCTCCCTGGTTCCAATGGTGTGGTGGACAGTTCCCCCTGGTTGAGGCGACCGACGAGGTTGCCCCAATGTTTTCCAAGTGTCTCATCGCCCGTGACGTGCCAGCCACCGAAACGATCGGAAAACGGAATCTGGTGTCCGGTGTCTTCCCGGCGAAAGGAATCGAGCGTGCCTCCCGTGGGCCCCGGCACGACAGAGCGTATGACGATCCCCGGCACTTGGCGGGTGTCATCGTCCGAATGACAGTTCATGCAGCGCGTGGAACGTTCGGGCACGGGTGGTTTCCCATCCAGGTTGATGTCGAAAATGTAGTAAATCCCGCCGATCTCGGGATCCATCGACACAATCTCGATCTTGCCGCCCGGGACCCAACCCAGATAGAGATCTTCGCTGAAATAGAGCGCTCTCGGATTGCGGGGCGAAATCAGGCGCAGTTGGAGACTCGTGGTGGAGAACACCAGCATCTGCGAGGTGACCGGGATCTCCATCGCCTTCAGGAGACTGGTCACGTAGGCCTTTTCCGAACTGAAATCGAGGGGGAGCCTACCGCTCTCCAGATCGCCCTTGATCCGGGTGAAGCGATCGTGAAGCGGACGATTCCAGTAGTCGTGTGCCGGCGATTTCAGGTCGGCCCAATCGAGTTCGTCCGGAACCTCGGCCGCAAAGCCGGGCGCCGAAAGCAAAAGCGCTCCCGTCAGCCAGATGGCGCCGATTTTTCGCCCCAATCGCATCGGACGCTGTGTTCGTTCAATTACCCTTGTCGCGGAACGACCACTCGGGACTGCCGGGCGGGTCCTTTGCCGGAGGCGCCTTGCCGAGGTCGAAATCGGACGGTTTCAGGTTCCGGCCGGGCCAAAAGTCCTTCTCTTTGACGAAACCGTAAAAACTCGGGTGATAAGGGTCGACCAAGGCCACATCCGCCTTGTCGGGCACTTTCAGACCGGTCAGGGAATAGGCGGCGTTGATCACGAGGCGGCGCAGATCCTCGTTCACCAGGTCGACCGCGGCACCGGCGGTGGTGCAGAAGGACTTCCCTTCGGCGGTTCCATTGGGGCCGGTGTATTCGTGCAGCCAGGCGAGCGGCTGCATCGGTTCATTCTTCTCGCCCTCGACCGGCTTCGAGGCGGGATCGAGCGACTCCGTCACGGCTCCGCGCAGCAGGATGGTGTCCGCATCGGTCAGGTGGGAAACGGTATAGACGTCGGTCGCGCCGAAGACATCTTCCACACCATTCAGCACCGGGTTGTCGGCGTTTTCCTTCACGATGACGCCCCGCGTTCCTTCTTTCTTGTGCGCCCCGTGGTGGGCCACCCAGGTCTCACCGAAAATCTTCATGCCAAAGCCACCCTTCTGCCAATCGCCGTAGGTCCAGTCGCCCGCCGCCATCTTGCCATTGAAGGCATGCGTGGAGGTGCGCAATCCGATCACCGGCTTGCCGGCATTGAGGAAATCGGTGATCGGCTGAGCCTGCTCGGGCGGCAGATCCCGAAAGCGGAGCGCCATGATCATGAGATCCGCACCCGCCAGCGCCTCGGTGCCGGGAATGTTTTTCTGCTGGTTGGGATCGATGTAGCCTTTCTCGGGATCGACAGAGAAAAGCACGGTGCAATCGAATCCGTGCCGCTGGCTGAGAATCTTGGCCAGCATGGGCAGGGATTCCTCGGAGCGATACTCCTCGTCCCCCGCGAGAAAGACGATCTTCTTGCCTTTTCCAGGGCCGTCCTTGCCGGAAAAATGGAGGCCCGGGCCGTCGTCCGCTGCCGTCAGAGACAATGCCGTGCCGCAGAAACCGAGACTGAGGGTGAGAAGAAATCGTCGCGAGAGAGAAATCATGGAGGGTGGCTGAGTGAGGGTTTGGGAAAAGGGACGCGCAAACCATGCCCGGAAAGTTCGGGAAATGCCATGGCGAAATCGAGGCGATGTGGGGCAGATTTGCAATCTGCCTTCGGAGGCGATGTGGGGCAGATTCGCAATCTGCCTTCGGGGGCTGTGCGGGGCAGATTTGCAATCTGCCTATGCCGATTCTTTGAAGGCAGATTGCAAATCTGCCCCACCTTTCACTTCCCCAGCAAATACCCCAGCAGATCGCCGAATTCGGCCTCGGAAAGCAACTCGCCGAAATTCGGCGGCATCAGTGACAGGGCGCTGACTTGAGATTCCGCCACGTCGTCTTTTGCGAGTAAGTGTTCCCGCCCCGCCGCATCGAGTAGTCGCAACGAGCGCGCCGTTTCGTTGACCACAAAGCCCCCGGCGACGGAACCATCCTTCAAGGTCAACGCATGCAGGTGAAAGTGGGCGTCCACGTTCCGATTGGGATCGAGAATGTCCTCACAGAGCCGATCGACTCCGCGGTTTCCGATGCCATCGAGCTGCGGCCCCACGAGCCCCCCTTCGCCGCCGATGCGATGACAGACGGCACAGTGAGTCCGAAACAGCTCTCCCCCTTTGGCCGGATCTGCCGTCGCCTTTTTGAAATTCCTCGCCCGCGCCGCGATCAACGCATCCAGCTCAGCGCGACGTTCGGGGGACACCTCGACCGGCGGCGCGGCGGGAGCCGGCGGCATCCAGGCGGACAGGCGATCACGCAGTTCCACCGGGGCCACATGCCGAAGCATCTGGGCCAGCAATCGCAGCGCCTCGGCCCGATCGGAGGCACCGGCGAATTCATCGACCGAAACCGTCGATTCCGCGGGTTCGATACGGGTGATCCCGAGCCAGGCATAGGATTTCCCGGCGTCGCCATCGACCAGTTCCAGCCGAACCTGTTTTCCCTCAAATTTCGTCAAATCCCACTCAACTTTCTGGGCCACATCATTTCGTGGCGGAAACGCCTTCTCGATCAATTCCCCTTCTCCCTCCGCCAGCACCAGTCGAACGCGGGTTCTCAGGTTCGCCTCTTCCTGGGGCAATCCCCGGTGACCGCAGAGCCAGAAATCGAGCTTTTTGGGCGCGGGAAACGCCCGACTCCGCAGAATTCCAGTTCGCTGCTCAGCGCCGGGCTCGCCTTTCCGCAGACTGGAAATGACCATCGCCTCCTCGCCATCGGCACACATCCGCGGCTGCAGGGTCCACGGGGAATCCTTGGCATTCGGATACTTCGGATGCCGGAGTTCCGTCCAAGCCAATTCGCCGGTGTCGCCCGCCTGGTCCAGCAAATCCGTCGCCAGAGAAATGGCCCAGGTCGCGATTCCCGGCGGGGTCGCCGCCCCCTCTCGCTCCAACCGCCCTTCGTGCCAAGAACCCAGCGCCTTTGCTTTCGCCACCGGATCTTTCGGCGCCGTTTTTTCGACCCACGCGATGATCCGCTCGTTAAGGCCATCGTCCGCATTCCGCCCGAGATGGGCCAGATACGCGGGCCACTTGGCTCTTTCGACTCGCCCCGCCTCCAGTTGCCCGAGCAAAAACTCAGCCGCCTCCGGGATCGGCACGGCCAAGGGAACTTCCGCGACGGCTGGTGCCGATTCGGTCATTTCGCTGAAACCTTCGAAAGCGCCGGGCAACTTCAGGGTTTCCCGGATGGTCAGTTTGAGGGCATGACGCAGGTGCGTGTCGTAGTCGGGCGTTTCCGCAAGCGCCTTTACCAATGCCGGTAGCGCCTTGAGATCCGGCTGATCGTAGAGGCATTCCGCCGCACTCCGACGCTGCCACGGAGAATCGCTCCCCAGCGACCAGACCAGGTCCGGCGAAGGGGGTGTTTTCGGGAATCTGACGGCAGGCGGCGGCGTGACGCCACCATCCGTCTTGACGATACGCCAGATCCGACCCCGTTCCCGATCGCGGCCGGGATGCTCCAGCGGAACCTCGTAGTGGCCGATGATGCGATTGTAGAAATCAGCGACATAGAGCGCGCCATCCGGACCGACGCGGAGATCGACGGGGCGGAACCAAGGGTCTTCGCTGACCACGAAATCCGGCTGCTCGATGGCCTCCGGCGTCGTGCCCCGCCACTCGATGCGATCGTGATTGATCCGCGAGGTGACCACGTTTCCGATCAGGATGTGGTCATTCCACTCCGCTCCCCAGAGATCGTTGTCGATGAAGGCGAGCCCGCAAATACCCGTCGAGCCGTGCGTGTGCTGGATCATGGCGGGTCCGAAGCCGAGCCCGTCGTGCGGTTTCCCGAAGCTCGGATAGTGCGCCCCGTGGAGCAGTTGGTAGACCGGGGCACTGTGGCAGTCGGCGCTGTAGAGATTCCACCTCCGGTCGAAGGCAAGCCCGAAGGGATTCACCTGTCCCCATGACCAGATCTCGATCCGCGAGCCGTCGGGAAGAAAGCGATAGACGTTCCCGGAGTTCAGATCGAGTTCCGTCCCGGGATCACCCGACTTCACGCCAGCGGGCAGATGCCTCTCCAAGACCCGGAAATGGCTGGTGTTGTTGAACCCATGGGTCCCGTAGACCCAGCCATCCGATCCGAGCCGGAAGCTGCTGCACATTCCGTGGGTGTCCCTTTCAAAACCGAGTGGCCCGAACAATACCTCTCGATAATCGGACTTCCCGTCGCCGTCGGTGTCGGCGAAATACCAGATGTTGGGAATGCTCCAGGCGATGCAGCCATCGGCATGCTCCGGTCGATGCCAGGGCAGGACGCCGGTGGGGATATTGAGTGCGTCGGCAAAATCCGTGACCTTGTCGGCGCGTCCGTCACCGTCGGTGTCCTCGAGGATCTTGATCGCGTCCCGGCTGTCACGAACCCGCGATCCTTCCTCGTCGGCCCACCTATCTTTCTTTGCCGCGTAGGGATACTCCACGGTCGATGAAACCCACAGGCGCCCGCGATCATCAAAAACCAGGTTGATCGGCTTGTTGATCATCGGCTCCGCCGCAAAAAGCTGCACCTCGAAGCCTTCGGGGACCTTCAGCATTGCCCGTTCCTCATCGGCCGGCAGCGGCTCCGTCTCGCGCACGAGCCGGGTATCCGTGACCGAACTTTGAGACCAGACGGAAGCGACGGCAAAATTCGAGAAAATCCCGATTCCGACCGCTACGACTTTATAGCGATTTGTCATTTTGGCGATCATACCCTGTTGAGTCGTGGAGCCAACCCTGTTAGGTCAGGGCGATGACGCCTTCGGTCAGCGAAATTTTTGCGGTGATTCGACAGTATGCGGACGCTTACTCGGCGATTCAATCAATCCAGGAAACTTCGCCCATGATTCCCGGCGGCGATCAGAAGACCGGAAGCGTCGGCGAATTCTACTCTTTTCTCTTTTTGTCCCACAAGTTTCCAGATGCGAAGCTGGAGTTTGGAAATCACTCTCAGAAGGCTTGGGACATCAAGGTTTCCTTTCCCTCGAACCGGATGGAAAGGGTTCAGGTAAAAACGGTTTCCGCGTTTTCGAAGACTCGAATAATCTCGCCCATTCATCACGGCTGGACCCAACTCCATGTTTTGTTCCTCAACCGAAAACTTCAGCCTACCGGATTCTGGGTCATCGATGACTCCGATTTTGTAACCGCAGGAAAAGTTCGATCCGGGTGCCGATGCAGAGATCCCGAAAAGCCAGGCACAGGATCGCCGGCGATCCCATTTGGTCCCAATCGAATTGATGAACTTAACGCCGCCATCAACTCTCACCGAAAGAAATAGGGGCTAGCCAGAGTCTCAGATTCGCCATTCAACTATTGCTCACGTGTTTGCGCGGGCCGGATTTTCCAGCGGAGTGAGGGCTTTCAGCGTAATTATTAGGTGAACTTGAAAGATTTTTCCGTTCACGCCCTTCTTCCCCTCCTCAATGAAATCCAAGAGTCTAAACGCGCTGCGGCTGGCAATGTTGGTCGCTTGTCTCGGTGGTTTCGCGCTTTCCGCCAACGCGGATACGCCGCATCCCGGCCCCGATCATCCGGGCGCGAAGATCTACCAGAAACTCTGCGTGGATTGCCACGCGGAGAACGGCGAAGGCGTCGACGGCAAGGCGGACGACCCGCTCTACGGAAACCGGGACATCCCCTCGCTGGCGGGCCGGATCGAACGCACCATGCCGGAAGATCACGAGGATCTCTGTGTCGGCGAGGACGCCAGGGCGGTGGCGGAATACATCTACGACGCCTTCTACTCGGTCGAGGCCCGGGCCCGCAACACGCCGGCACGCATCGACCTGACCCGGCTGACCGTCCCACAGTACCGGAACTCGCTCGCCGACCTGATCGGGAACTTCCGGGGCGGCTACGGAAACCCGGTGCCGAAGGAGCGCGGGCTCAATGCCCACTACTACGGTTCGCGAAATCACAGCGCGAAGAAGGAGAACAATGGCAAAGACAAATTCGAGCAGGTCGACTCCACCCTGCGTTTCGATTTCGGAGAGGGCACGCCCAAGCTCCCGGAGGGCAAGGAGTTTCCGAAGGAAGAGTTCTCCATTCGCTGGGACGGGATGATCCTGACCGAGGAAACCGGCGACTATGAATTCGTCATCCGCACCCGCAACGGCGTGATGCTCTGGGTGAACGAGCGGGAGGACCAGGAATCCAAGACCATCGACGGCTGGGTGGCACCGAACAACGAGAAGCGCGAAATCTCCGGGAAGACCTTCCTGCTCGGCAGACGCGCCTATCCCATTCGGCTCGACTTTTTCAAATACAAGGAAAAGGCGGCAGCGGTGGAACTGCTCTGGAAACCTCCGCATGGAACGCTGGAACCGGTTCCCACCCGCAACCTCGTGCCCGGCTGGTGTCATGAGAGCTTTGTCGTATCCACGCCGTTTCCCGCCGACGACCGCAGCGTGGGCTACGAGCGCGGCACCGCGGTTTCGCGGGCCTGGCTCGATGCGGTGACCGCCGGTGCCATCGAGGCGGCCGACTACGTGGGCGATCACCTCGACCAACTGGCGGGCACGAAACAGGACGATCCCAAACGCGAGGAAAAGATCCGGAATTTCGCTCGCCGCTTCACCGAGATCGCCTTTCGCCGCCCGCTGAGCGCGGAAGAACAGGCCCATTTCGTGGACCAGCGTTTCGAACAGGGCAAATCCACCGAACAGCGCATTCGTCGGCTCGTGCTTCTGACGCTGACGTCGCCGCGTTTTCTCTACCCGGGATACTCGCCATCGGAGGAAGTCGATGATTTCGATGTCGCCTCCCGCCTGGCCCTCGCGCTCTGGGATTCCCTCCCTGACCAGCGGCTCTTCGAGCAGGCCCGGAAAGGCGAACTGAGCCAACCGCAACAGATCGAATCGACCGCCCGCCGCATGCTCGACGACGCGCGCTCCCGGGCCAAGATGCGCGGATTTTTCCACCACTGGCTGGAGCTGGACCGCGCCAACGACCTGGACAAGGATTCGAAAGTGTTTTCCGAGTTCAATGAGACCGTGCTCGCCGACCTGCGCAGTTCGCTGTTCCTATTCCTCGACGACATCGTCTGGAGTGAGAAATCCGATTACCGTC
>JAGRPB010000134.1 GCA_020439945.1 Verrucomicrobiia bacterium | reverse complement strand
TCGCGGCCTCCCTTTGGATCGTTCGTCGAGTGGGGCGGCTGCTGGAAAAGCGGGCCAACGCAAGATTGGGATGGCTCGGTGAGCGAATGGTCGCTGAACACCTCCAGGCCTGCGGAGCTGCCGGGTTTCATCTCGTTCATGATGTCCCGGCGGAAAACAATGGTCATGAGTTCAATCTCGATCACGTCGCCATCGGAGAAAACGCGCTCGTCGTCATCGAGACCAAGATGCGAAGCAAACCCGCCGACAAGGCCTCCCACGAAATCGAAGTCGTGTTCGATGGGAAACGGCTCTCGTGGCCCCGCTATTCGAATGACACCAAATCCGTCTGGCAGGTGGGCGCCGCGGCCGATTGGTTGCGCGGATTCGTTCGCCAGGAGTGCGGGATCGACGTGTCAGTGAAAACCGTGATTGCCATTCCGGGTTGGAAGGTAAAAGAGAAGATATTGAGCCAACCCCGGGTCGTTTCAGGGAAGGGAGTCGCTGCCGCAGTGGAGCAGGCAGCCAACGCGATATCCGCGATGCCTCTATCTCGGGATCAGAGAGAAAAAATTCGCCAAATTCTGGAGTCGAAGTGTCGAGATACCCAGCACTGATTGAGGGAGGATGATGGTAAAAAAGCGAAATTGAAACTCAGTTCTGATAATTTTCGCAAAAATAGTGATTTCTGACTGGATTTCCTCGCAAGAATGCGCTCAAGTGGGCGTGTGACCACGCTCATCGTTTCCTCGCGCGCCCGATTTCGCAGTCGTCTCGGTTTCTACGCCGGCGTCATGCTGATGCTCTGGGTGATGGGTCGCCTCGACGAAGCGCGATCGCGGCCGGTCGCCTGGACGGATGAAGAGCTCGGAGTGGCGATTCCCTACATCGCCAGCCCGGTCGTGCCGAACCTGGCCACGCTGCCCGGCGGGCGATGAAGCCGGTGCCGACCGACCCGCGCTGTCCGGAGTGCGGTGCGCCCGTTCACCTGAACGCCGTGAGTTGTGGCAACTGTGGCGCGCGCCGCGACGAACGCGGCTGGTTCCGGTCGGCCGATTACGACGGGATCGACCTGCCGGAAGACGACGATGATTTCGACTACGAGGATTTCGTCGCCCGGGAATTCCACGAAGGGTCGAAGCTGGGGTTTCTCCACCGCATGACCACGAAACAGCGATTCTGGTGGCTGATCGCCGTGCTCACCCTGATCGCTTTTGCCTGGCTGTCGCTCGTCGCCATTTAAAGAAAACTCACGGCTCGGTCGTGATGATCGCGAGTTGATCGAGGCCGGTCCCGTAAAAGCCGTCGATCCCGACCGGCACCGCGCCATCCACCGACACCGACGTCGTCGTGCCGCCTTCCCAATCGCCGTAGGTTTCACTTTCATAGGTGTCACTCATGTCGACACCCTTGTCTTTCAGGCGGCCAAAGGTGATCGTCAGGGTGCGGATCGCCCCTTCGCTGACCGCTTTCAGCCCGCACACAGCGTAGCCGTCCTTCGCCGTGACGCGTCGGCGCGAGCCCCTTTTTTCAATGGCGACGGTCGAGCGAGGCTGTCCCTCGATCTGGCGTCCCTCGCGATTCTGGTA
The DNA here is from genome assembly GCA_020439945.1 of Verrucomicrobiia bacterium. Taxonomy (GTDB): domain Bacteria; phylum Verrucomicrobiota; class Verrucomicrobiia; order Verrucomicrobiales; family DEV007; genus JAEUHH01. Next base: position 14,243 of record JAGRPB010000134.1, on the reverse strand, counting down.
AATCGGCGTGGCACCTCGGACCGTCTTGTTGGAGTCGCCGAAGGCGGTGAAATGCAGCACGAAGCCGGTCAGGACCACCGGTTCCTCCAGGATCTCCCGATCGCGAGTCCGCAGCTGGGTGGAACCGCCCACGGCCGCGGTCGTCACGAACGGTTTCTTTTCCCAGAGCTTGGCCAGCCGGTCCCAATCGAAGGCCGATTTTTCCGATGGATCCAAGTCCGCCATTTCCTTCCATTCCTCCAGTCGAGCACGGGCGGCATCGTGGGCGCGTCGGGTCACGATCCCGGCATCGAGATCGCCTTCGCGGGTGTAGGTGGTCATCAGTTTTTCCAAGGCATCGACATAGGCCGATTCCAGCCGGATTCGCTCGGGGCCAACCCTGGACAGTGCCGCACGCGCGTGCTCGTGGTAGGTGCGTTGCAGATCGGCCAAGGGAGTGATCTCACTGTCACGACCCGGTTCGCCCTTCTTGGCGTTGGCCAATTCCTTCTCGATTGTGACAGCCGCCTGAAGATTTCCCGCGGAGATGGCGGACTCTTTCAGTTCGCTGACTCGTTCCGTGTAAAACGTCGTCAAACTCGTGAGCGGTTCCTCCGCCTTCGTCATGGCGTCCTGGTATTTCGCCGTCAGGTCCAGCAATTCGGCCGGGAGATCCCGTGAATCGGACTTTTCCTCCGCCCATCCCGTCGCGGCACTCATCAAGACCGCGACCCAGGTAATCCAGCGATTCGTCGAGAGGATTTTCATGCCTCGATCCTGATGGCCTGACCACCCCATGTCAAACCTCCTCCCCGTGTCGCGCCCGACCATCGCGGTTCCGGGACGGGTGTGGATGCTGGGAATGCCGCATTCCGCCATGGGACACGGACCCAACAGGGTTGACTCGGGAACCTGACCCTGTTGGATGCCCTCATGCTGAAGGAAGTTTTTCATCCCGCCGCTTGGATCGGTGATGAGCTGTTGTGGCGAGAGGACTGGCTGACGCCGCTGACGCCCTCCGACATCGAGGAAATGCGTCGGGCCCTCGAGGCGACCCTCGATCGTCCGATGGAGTCGATCGAGGCGTCCGATTTTCCCCTGCCCGGCCTGGGACCGAAGCTGCTGTCGATCCAGCGCCAGTTGGAGCACGGGTCCGGAGCGTCGATGTTGCGGGGATTTCCCGTGCGCGAGTTTTCCGAGGACGAAGCGCGCCGGATATTCTGGGGTCTGAGCCGTCACGTCGGTACGCCGGTATCGCAGAGCGCGGCGGGAGAAAAACTGTTCGCGGTCCGGGACGCGGGTTTCGGCGAGAACGATCCGCGGATGCGCGGTCCGAACTCGAACAAGAAGTTGAGTTTTCATACCGACCGCTGCGACGTGATCGGCTTTCTCTGCTGGCGACAGGCGCAGTCGGGCGGAGAGAACGAACTGGTCAGTTCCATGACGCTCTACAACGAGATCAATCGCCAGCGACCCGACCTGTTGCAGGTGCTGCGGGAGCCGTTCGTCTACAAGCGGCACACGGTCGATGGCGGCAACGATCGGGCGTGGTGCCAACAGCCCATCTTCTCGTTTTTCGAGGGGCATTTCGCCTGCGCGTTTCTGCGGGTGTTGATCGATCGCGCCGACGCGGATCCGGACCTGCCGAATCTGTCGGCGCGACAGAAGGAGGCGATGGATTTCCTGGAGGAAGTGGCGGGCGATCCGGACCTCCATGTGCGATTCCGCCAGGATCCGGGCGATATTCTTTTTCTCAACAACTGGGTCACGCTGCATCGGCGCACCGCCTTTGTCGATCACGAGGAACCGGAGGAAAAGCGCTGCCTTTTTCGCCTCTGGTTGAGCGTGCCCAACAGTCGCCCGCTCGATCCGCAGTTCGCGGAAAACTACGGCGCCACCGGAGCCGGAGCGATCCGCGGCGGAATGAAGGCCGCCGCCGCGACGAGCTGAATTCTCGACGGGAGAGGGCGGCTTTCCGCCTTGGACGCGCGACTCGGAGTGATTCGCCCGCGAGGGGGCTCTGTATTCCGACTTGCCAATCGGCCCGTTTTTTGGGGTTGTGTAGCGGACCCGCTGTGCGAGGTCAGAGATATCACGATTTCCCGTTAGCCATGGAAGAACAGGAACCCACGCCCACCCCCGATCCATCCCCGTCGCCGGCCGAATCCGGCGAGCCACCGAATCCGGCGGTGGACACCGTCAAAACGATTCTCACGCGGGCCCGGGCCGAGGTGGCGAAAGTGATCATCGGACAACAGGAGGTGGTGGATCAGTGTCTCATCGCGATTTTCACGGGGAATCACATCCTGATCGAGGGCGTCCCCGGGGTGGCCAAGACGCTGCTGGTTCGCACCCTGGCACGGGTGCTGGGCTCGGAGTTTTCGCGGATTCAGTTCACGCCCGACCTGATGCCTTCGGACATCACGGGAACGAACATTTTCAATCTCCAGGAGGGAGCTTTTCATCTGGTGAGGGGCCCGATTTTCACCTCCTTCCTCCTGGCCGATGAAATCAATCGCGCGCCGGCCAAAACGCAGAGCGCTCTCTTGCAGGCGATGCAGGAGCGACAGGTGACCATCGACGGGGTGAGTCACGATCTGCCGGATTCCTTCACGGTGTTTGCCACCCAGAATCCGATCGAATACGAGGGCACCTACCCGCTTCCCGAAGCTCAGAAGGACCGGTTTCTCCTGCGCGTGGAAATGGATTACCCGGGACGCGAGGAGGAGATGCAACTCGCCGAAAAGTCGCTTGGTAAGGATTCTCCCGAGCGAGTTCTCGAGAGTGGCGCGGTGAAGCCGGTCCTCACGGACGGGGAAATCGGGGCCATGCGGGAAGCGTTGCAGGGCCTCACGATGAAGGGGGAACTGGTCTCCTACGTGGTCGACCTGATCCGCGAGACCCGATCGATGGACAGCATTCAGGTTGGTGCCGGTCCCCGGGCGACGCAGGCGCTCCTGCTGGCCAGCCGGGCCCTGGCAGCGATCGAAGGTCGGGATTTCGTCACTCCCGACGACATTCGCTCGATGGCCTATCCGGTGTTGTCCCACCGGGTGATACTCCGTCCCGAATACGAGATCGAAGGCGTGACCGTGCGGGAAGCGATTGAGAAGTTGCTGGAGCGAGTCGCGGTGCCGAGGTGACGGGTGCCTGGCTGTTGGCATTTAGCTCTAAGCTTTTGGCTCAAACCGGATGGGCGCCGAAAATTTATCCGCTACCAACTCATCACATACCACCCAGAACTTCTCCCGAAATGCGCGTTGTCCCGAACACCCCACTCCTCTGGCTGGTTGCGCTGGCGGTGATTCCGGCGACCACGATGCTGGTTTTCTTTCCCGCCGGAGCGGGGCGGTGGGCGGCGCTGCTGATCCTCGCCGTGGTTCTGGCAGTGGCGGCGGTGGATATGGCGCGTTCGCAGGGGCGCCTCGATGAACTCGAAGTCGAGAGCCCCGGCCTTCAACGGGTTACCCGGGGAAAGGAGTGTTCGCTACCCCTGAAGTTCAAGAACCTGGGCGATGAAACGCTGCCCTGGCTGAGATTCGGATTGGCGGTCCTGCCGGAGTTTCGCGTGGTGGGCGCCGTGATCCGGGAGATAGCCGAACTCCCGGGCCAGAAAGCCTACCCGACTTCCTGTGAGTTGATCCCGCTGAAACGGGGGCAGTATTTTTTCGACGATCTGTTTGTGGAAGCGCCGTCGCACCTGGGTTTGTGGCTGACGCGGCGGCGATACGCCATCGACGTGGAGTTTCGTGTCTATCCCGACCTCAGTTCAGAACGGCGACGGCTTTCCGGAATTTTCCTGCACCGGGGCAACGAGGGCGGTCACGCGGTGCGCCAGGTCGGGAAGGGAAGGGAGTTCGAGCAGTTGCGCGAATACCAGCACGGCGATGACTACGTGGATATCGACTGGAAGGCCACCGCGAGACGAGGTCAGCCGGTGACGCGGACCTACCAGATCGAGCGAACCCAGGAGGTCTACGTGATCGTCGACCATTCGCGGCTCAGCGCCCGGGAGATTCGCACGCCGATCGACGATCCGGAGGAATCGATGGCTGAGCTTTCGGAGTATGCCGAGGGCGGGGAGTTCGCGATCACGACGCAGTTGGAGCGTTTCCTCCACTGTTCGCTGATCCTTTCCTCGGTGGCGGAGCGGCAGGGTGACCTGTTCGGGTTCATCAGCTTTGCCGACCGGGTGGATCGATTCATCCGCAGTCGCAGCGGGGCCAATCACTACAACATCGTCAGGGACGCGCTCTACACGCTGGAACCGAAAATGGTGGCGCCCGATTTCGAGCAATTGATGATCACCCTGCGCCAGCGACTCACCCGCCGCGCCCTGCTGGTGATGCTGGTGGATCTGAGCGATCCGCTGACGGCGGAACAGTTCTACGAAAGCATTCCCCTGATCAGCCGCCAGCACCTCATCCTGGTGAACATGGTCCGGCCGGAGAAGGCCCACCCGCTTTTTTCTCCCCGGCGCGAGCCGGAATCGGCCGCGGCGATCTATGAAAATCTCGGTGGTCATTTCCAATGGAGCGAACTCGGCGAGATCGCCCGCAAGTTGGGACACCTCGGGGTCGATCTCGGTCTGCCGGAGCACGAGGAACTCTGCGCTGATACGGTGACCCAGTATTTGAACGTGAAGAAAAGACAGTTGATTTGAGAAGGGCCGAGGACGGTGCCCTTTCTTCCCTCTTCCAACAAAATGATTCTCGATCTCGACCAGTTCATCCAGCGCGAACGCCCTTACTGGGACGAGTTGCAGGCTTTGATGGGGCGGCACGAAGCCCAGCCGGATCGCGAAGCCCCGCTGCCGGAGGTGCGGCGATTTCTCTATCTCTACCAGCGGGCCTCTTCCGACCTGGTAAAACTGAAGACCTTTGCCGGTGATGTGGAGGTTCGGGCGTGGCTGGAAAACATCGTCGCCCGGGCCTACAGCCAGTTGCACGAACGCCGGGCGGAGGGCATTCGCTTTCGACCGTGGCACTGGTTGAGCCGGACTTTTCCCCGGACCTTCCGACGTCACTGGCGGGCCTTCGCGCTTTCTTCGGGAACTTTCTGCCTGGGAGGCCTGCTGGGCGCGTTGGTGATGTTCTGGAATCCGGAACTAAAGAGCGAACTGATTCCGTCGCAGTTTTCTCACGTCTACGAGAGTCCGTCCAAGCGGGTCGAGCGTGAGGAGAAACAGGAATTCGACGCCTTCCAGGGACGGCAGACTTTCTCGGCGTTCCTGATGGCGAACAATATCAAGGTGACCATCACCGCGATGGTGCTCGGGATCTCCTACGGAGTGCTTACGATTGTGGTTTTGTTCAGCAACGGCATCATTCTCGGCATCATCGGGTTCGACTACATCGCCGATGGTCAGGGTGTCTTTCTCACCGCCTGGCTGATGCCGCACGGGTCATGGGAGCTGCCCGCGATTTGCATCGGCGGGCAGGCCGGCCTGGTCATCGCGCGGGCGATGTTCGGCTGGGGAACCAATCTGCGGCTCCGGCAGCGGATGGCGAGAATCCGCGACGATCTGCTCACGCTGGTGGGGGGCGCGGCCCTGCTCCTCGTCGGCGCGGGCCTGGTGGAATCGTTCCTTTCCCAGTATCACGGTCCGAAACTGTATCCGTGGAAGATCGCGTTCGGTAGCTTCCAACTGGTGGTCCTGATCGCCTACCTCGTTTTCGGGGGACGCGGAAAGGAAGGCCGGATGACCGCCGAGAGAACGCTGGTGTGAGTTTCGACCGATCCGCCGATGAGCCTGGGAAAAACAGCATCTTTGGAAGTCCGCACTCCGGAGGGAATCTCGTTTTCCCTGCCGCTGGCGAGTCCGATCTCGCGCGCGGTGGCGTGGCTGCTCGACGGCTGCGTCATTGTTGCCATCATCTTCGGCATCTCCCTGGCGATGGGTATCCTGGCGACCCTTTTTGCCGGTGTTCCCGTGATCAATGAGTTCATCTCCGACTTTGCCCAGGCGATTCAGGTATTCCTCGTTTTTATCGTCACCATCTTCTACGGCATCACGCTGGAATGGCTCTGGAACGGGCGGACGCTGGGAAAACGCCTGCTCGGCCTGCAGGTGGTCGACGAGCGCGGGCTGAACCTCTCGCTCCGGCAGATCATGCTGCGCAATTTCTTCCGCATCCTGGATGTCATGCCGACCTTGTTCTACCTCATCGGCGCGACTTCGTGTCTGCTCAGCAAACGCTGCCAGCGACTGGGTGATATCGCGGCGGGCACCCTGGTGATCCGCCGGATGAAACTTCCCGAACCGGCCATCGACCAGGTGCTGGCAAAGACGGGATACAACTCGTTCTCCGGCTGGCCTCACCTGGAGGCGCGTCTTCGCCAACGAGCCACGCCCGAGGAGGCCCAGATCGCCTTCGACAGCCTGCTGCGTCGCGACGAACTCGATCCCGCCTCGCGTCTCTCGGTTTTCGCGAGAGTGGCGGACCATTTCCGAAGTTATGCGGAATTTCCCGAGGAAGCGACCCTCGGTCTCTCCGACGAGCAATACGTGCGAAACGTCGTCGACACGCTCTACCGCAAGTCGGTGGTGGTTTGAATGCGCGTTCGATGCCACCGCGATTCGTCGCATCTGCCGCTTTCGAAATGTCCGAGGTCGGCGAAAGTTGGGCCAAGTCATGCCATTGCAACGCGAACACCTCCACGACCTCGAACCCTGTCCGTTTCTCCCGTCCGTCGACGAGGTGATTCCGGCGTCCTCGATGAAAGCTTTCGCGAAAACCGATCGCGGTCCCGAGTTTTATCTGCAGGCGCAACGGTGTGCCCAATCTCTCTGGCGGCAGGGATTTCCGGCCCAGGCGCTGTTGCAGATCAATCGCGCCCTGGGAGCGAAACTGTTCGGCGACGAGCCCATCCTGGATTCGTGGCCCTTGCCCTATCGCGCGGCTGTCTGGGTGATGCGGCATCGGCGGGAGGAGCAGTTCATCGGCAATCCGCGTCGCCACTACCAGCACCTCGCCACCCGGATGGTGGAGCCGAGAAAGGCTCAGCGTTCCTGGCGCGCCTGGGCCTGCTGGTATCTGGCTTGCGGCATTTTTCCCGATTATCCGGCCGACGAGAAACAACTCCTCGAAGAAGGCGTGATCGAACCGACTCGCGAAGCCATCCTGCGGGGGCTGATCGATTTCGGTATCGCCGGTGAGGTCGCCGTCTGGGAGGTCGCCGAATCGATGATCGACTCGCTGCCAACGCCGGGACCGGGTTGGGAGGACCCGGAATCCCGGCCCTGATTCGCCTCTCGTTTTTCGTTTGTGCGCCGAGGCGGTTTGAGGGACAATCAGCCCCTTTTTATCCCTCGCGTCAGTCACGCGGACGACTCCGCGGACAAGAAACTCTGACGCAATCTCGACGGGTGAACCTTCCGCCGTCGTCGCGCTCTCGCTGTTTGTTCATGTCATGAAAACCTCCCCTCATCTTCGCCCCGCCTTTTTTCTCATCGTCAGCCTGGCTCTTCTGCTGGTGGCGGAACGGGCCGATGCCTTGCACCCCCAGATCACCAAGTTGCACGGAAAGTCCTCCGAATCCCGAGCCAACAGCAATTTTGGGAGCGCGGTCGCCGTCACGGAACGCTGGATCATCGTGGGTGACCCGAATCATGGCCAGAAGGGTTTCCAGGCTGGGGCGGTCCACATTTTCAATGTCCGGAACGGGCGTTACGTTCGCCGCATTTATGGCGATGACACCGTGGCCGGTGACGGGTTCGGCAGCTCGGTGGCGGTGTGCGGCAACCGGTTGCTGGTCGGGGCTCCCAACCGGACCGAATCGGCGAGTTTCTGTGGGACGGCCTACCTCTTCGACCTGGTGAGCGGCCGCCAGATCGCAAAACTGACACCCTCGAGTCCGGCGGCGTTCGACTTTTTCGGAACCAGCGTGGCGGTGAGTGACGACTTCGCGGTGGTGGGCGCTCCGGGCGCGGACGGCTCCACTTCCGACTCCGGGTCGGTCTCGGTTTTCGATGCCAAAACCGGTGACCCCATCACCTTCTCGACCTCGGGCACGCTGCCCAACCCGCCTTTCAAGCCGGCGGATGGTGCCAGCGGTGATGATTTTGGCGCGGCGGTCGCTCTCTGTGGGCATCTGCTTTTTGTCGGCGCTCCGAACGCCGATGCGAGCGCGGGAAAAGTCTACCTCTTTGACGTCACCACCGGAGTTCGCCTGCGGACGCGGACGAATCCCGGCGGAGCCAACAGCGCGCGTTTTGGAGAAACCGTTTCGACCGAGGGAGGACTGCTCGTCGTGGGTGCGCCGACGGACGACGAGGTCGCTGGCGGCGCGGGCGCGGCCTACCTTTTCGATGCCTACACCGGTGTTCAGCGGATCAAATTCACCGACGCGGCGGGACAACTCGGAGACCGTTTCGGGTCCGCTGTCTGTGTCAGCGGGGGACTCATCCTGGTCGGTTCGGAGCAAGCCCCGGGCGCGGCTTCCGGCACCGGAGCGGCGTTTCTTTACGATGCCGCCAGCGGAGCGCGGTTGGAGGAGCTCACCGCTCCCGACGGAAAGACCAACGACTTCTTCGGGCACGCGGTCGCCGTATGCGGCAACGTGGCCGTGATCGGCGCCAGCGAGGCGGGCGACGATGTCGAACCCGCCCAGGGCGCCGCCTACTTCTATCGGCCCATCGGCGGTCCTCTGCCGATGCAGACCCTGGCCAAGATGCGGGATTTCGCGCCGGGAACGGAGGAAGCCGATTTTCGGATTCTTCGCGATGTCGGCATCAATCCGGATGGCGAGGCCATCTTTTGCGCCCAGTTGACGGGGCCGGGATCGGGCGGCGGCACCGACAAGGGCGTCTGGCATACCCTGGAGGGGCCCGTCGACCTGGCGGTCAAGAGCCGGACGGATTTGAGTGCCGTGGCGATCGATTTCAACAACGTCAGGTCGACCGCGCTTTTCGGACCGGTGATGAACCAGGGAAATCGAGGCATTTTCCAGTCGCGCCTGGTCGGGACTGGTGTCAACGGCACCAACAATCTCGCGATCCTGCAGAAACAGGCATCCCTACCGGTTTCTTCGTTGCTCAGAACAGGCACCGATATCACTCAGCTGGGTGATGCCAGGATCCAGATCTTTCGGGAAGTGCTTCAAAACGCCAATGTAGATGCCGTGACGGTGAGCTATCTCCTCAGAAGAGGACCGGGCGGCATCACCAGCATAGACGACACCGGAATTCTTTCGGTAAATGCTTCCGGATTGGTGACCGATTTTTCAGCTCGCGAAAACGCGACCATAGGGACGGGAGCGAGCGCGGTGGATTTGCGGCAGTTTTTTGGTCGGGCAACTGCCGGCCGCGGCAATTACGCGACCTTCGGAGCGTATTGCTCTCAAGCATCTGGAGGCCCGTCCAAGCAGGGACTTTTCTACGATCAAATTGGAAATAGTGATGACGGAGTAACCGCTCTGGCCATGACATTGATTCCTGATGCGACTGGGGAAGAGTTCTATCGAACATTTACCGGAGAGACCAACACCAGCGATACGCGTTCGATTTATCGGGCTGTTCTAACTGGCGCAGACGTTTCAGGGGCGAACAATGAAGGTTTGTGGGACGAAGATGGCTATTATCAGATTTTCCGAAAAGGGAGCGGCGTCGCCGACGGACCGGACCCTGATGGTTTGGGCGGTGACGAACCCATTCGCCCCCTCGATGAGAACGTGGTCGTCAATCGCATCCTGAAGTTCTGGCCGGTGGGTAGCAATGGCTCCATCGCCCTCGTCAAATTGCGGGGTCCGGGGGTGAACGCCTCGAACGATTGTGCGCTGTTTTTCTGCGACTCGACGGAGAATGTCTACGTGAAGCTGATGCGCGAAGGCGACTCGGTCTGTGACTGGGATTGCCCGAAAATCCGGAACATCCAGCGGGTCGAGGTGAATCCCCAGGACGGGCGTTATGCCATCGTGGTCGGACTGACCGGGGGGGCGGCTCGCAACCAGGCCCTGTTCACGGGAATGGCCCGGTTCGGGTTGCTGCATACGCAGAGCGCCCTGCGGATGCCTTCGATGAAACTGCGAAAAGGAACCCACTACGATTCCGGATATTCCCAGGCCACCACGCTCCGGAGCATTCTGCTGGACGAAAGCACCGACCGGACCGGCGCCGGCGGGAAGGGACTGAAACAATCCCTCAACAACAACGGGGATCTGGTGCTCTCTCTCCAATTCAACAACGGCGCGAAGGAACTGGTCATCGGCAACCCCTGAACGAAAAAGGGAGGCCATCTTTTCTTCACTCGATCAGCTTCCAGGTCTGCTCGATGAAGAGGGGTTTGCCTTGCCAGCGGATTTGGACGGGCTTGCCTTTCTCGGTCGGATAAGCGGGAAGGTCCATGCCGGGCATTCCCTGGGGTTTGCCGAGGTGGGCGAGCCGGGATTCCCGGATGGTCAGGTGTACCCGGTCCGGGATCGCGTCTTGGGCGGGCTCGAATGACGAAAAGAACGCCAGCCGAGTCTGGATATGACAATCGACGACGTAGGCGCGGAGCCGCAACTGCTCCGACCCTTCGCGAAAGGAAAAGAACGTGCTCAGATTGGCTTTGAGGTTTCGGAGTTGAATGTCGAGGGTTCCCTCCGGATTCGGGTCCGGACCCGCGACGAGAATGCGGTCACAGGAGGCGAGGCAGTCGAAAATCGTGATCTCCGGCATGCCCTCGGGTTGCTGGTTCCGCCCGTTCCAATCGATCAGCACGGCGCGATTGTTGTGCATCCAGCACTCCTTCAGTTCGATCCTCCTTGCGCTGTCGGCGCGGATGGCGACGGGACGGTATTTGTCTCCGACTTTGAGCCTTCGGATTTCGCAGTCGTGGACGAAGAGCGAACTGTTCTCCACATGGATCAGCGGGGGCAGAGGACGGGCGACGCTCTCGTCGTCCGGCTCGTGGACGAGACTGAGATCGCGAAGCTCTACGCTTGCCTCGTCACGACAGGCGATGAGGGGCCGGTCGGTCGAGGCGTTCGGGATCAGGTCGATCCGAGGATGTTCCGTCGCCGGGGGACCGGTGATCGTGAGGTTCTTGCCCACGATATCACAGCCGCGGGTGAGGAAATAACCCGGCCCGCCGACCACGATGGTGTCGCCGGATTCCGCCGCTGAAACGGCGTCCGCCAGATCGTCGTAGACTCCCGGCCGACCCGCGATGGCGATGCCGCCGAAACCGAAACCGGTGAGCGCGGTATTGGTGAAACGCGACCCCATTCCCACATCGATCGCGGTTCCCACCAGGGCCAGGGGAATCACCGCAATCGCCGCCATGCCCAGGCTTCGTCCCGTGCGATGGAGGAAGTGCTTGAACCAGTGTGAAATGGCCAGATCGCGTTCGTGGCTCTGAAGCACGGCCAACACTTTTTCGGCGGACTCGGGCCGTTCGTCGGGATTGTCCCGGCGGAGGCGATGGACCAATTCCCGAAACCAGGGCGGAGCCTGCGCGAGGTCGACCAGTTCCGCATAGAGCGCGCCGAGTCCGTAGAGATCCGATCTCGCATCGGCGTCGCCGCCCGCCACGACCTCCGGTGCGCGAAATCCGGGAGTGCCGGCGGCCTCGATCGAGCGGTTGCCGGTGTCGTCTCCCGCTCCGGGTCCCGATGCCCTCCGAGCCAGCCCGAAGTCGGCCAGCCAGACGGTGGCGTAGGGATTGTCCTCGCGGGATTCGATCAGGACATTGTCCGGTTTGACGTCGCGATGGAGGATCCCGGCGGCGTGGGCGGCCGCGAGTCCCCGCGCGATGCGGAGGCAGAGAGGGAACGCGACCTCCCAGTCGGGTTTTCCAAAAAGACTGAGCCGATAGTGCAGCGTCTGGTGTTTCGCCAGCGGCATGACGAAATACGGCACGCCCCCGGTTTCGGCGACCTGGTGAATCGGGACGATGTTCTCGTGGGAAATCGCCGCCACCGCCTTGGCTTCCTCGAAAAACTGGTTCGCCATCTCGGGAAACTGCGCCAGTGACGGTTTCAGCATCTTGACCGCCACCTCGCGATCGAGATCGGGATCCCGAGCCCGGAGAACCACGCCCATCCCGCCCTCGCCGATGATCTCGATCACCTGCAACTGGCCGAGTTTCCCCAGCATCTCGACGGCCGAACTTCCATCCGGTTCCGGCGCGGGGTCCAGGTGCGCGCGTAGTTCGGTTCGTGAGACCGGTGCGGTGTGATCGGGACCACCCGCGTCGCGAATGGGAGCGAGGAATTCGGTGACCTTTCGATTCTCCTCTTCCCAACGATCGAACTCATCGAAAAGGATTTCAGACGCATCTCCTCCAGCGAGTTCTTCCAACCGTTGCCGGCAATTCAAACAATGTTCCAGGTGGGTTTCCACCGCCGCGGGTACTTCGGTAGTCGGCATCAAGAGCGCTCCGAGTTCCTCCGGAGACAGGCACGTGTCATCGCGGACAGAGGATGGGAGATGACGCTCTTCCGGCATGAGGAGGAATCAAATCAATCAATCAGGTCGCGATCGAAGTGGAATACGACGGTTTCCCGGCGGCACCGCTTCCGGTCGATTCCCATTCGCTTTCGAGTTGGGCGATTTTTTCGCGCAACTTGGCGAGGACCCGGGATTTCGCCACATAGACTGAGCCCAGTGTCATCCCCAGTTCGCTCGCCACCTGGGCCGGATCCGCCTCCTCCAAAGCGGTCCGGCGAAATGCCATCCACGTCTTCTGCGAAAACTGCGCCTGCAACGTTGGCAGAGCCCGGTGAAGCAACTGGCGCCGATATTCGGTTTCCCAGATGTCGTTGGGATCCTCCGACTCGTCCTGCCATTGGTCGATCAGCTGATCCGTCCCCGCCCCCATCACCAGATGCGGGCGGGCAGATTCCCGTCGCGAACGGTCGATGAGGTGAGTCTTCACCACCGTGTAGAGCCAGGTGCGAAACCGGCCCTTGGCGGGATCGAATTCGAAACTGCGCATCCGCCGGGTGACTTTCGCGAGAACTTCCTGGACCACATCGGCGGCGTCACTCCCCTGGCAACCCCGGTGTCGGGCGAAGGCGAAGATGATGGGCCCGTAGAGATCGACAAAAGCTTCCCACGCTTCCCGATCCGAGGAATCGGGCAGTCGCTGAATCAGGGTGATTCGTGTTCTCGGGAAGGTGGCGTCGGACGGAGGCACGACAAAAGCGGTTTTACATCACTACGCTATCAGGTAAGCGGCTTTTGTTCCAGCCTCAGAATTGCCGATCGGTTTCGACCTTTCGGAGTCCCGCAGGCGATGGCGTTGGCTCTGCCGTGCGTAAACTCGCGGGACGGATTTGGTGCCAGCGAGGATTCCGTGCGGGCAAGTTCGGGGATCATTGATCGACCCGGAGCATGAACTCGTCGTAGTTTTCGCGATTCTTTTTCCACCAATTCAGCAGTTCTTCCGGTGTGGCGAATTGGGGAACTTCGCCGCCTCCCGGCACCAGCCAGTCCTGCATTTCCTGCAGGAAGCGCATCCGGCGAGCCTCGGGAATCTTGTTGTTCATCGCGTTGAAAAGCATCATCTCAAAGAGCGGCATCTCCGGCGTGGTGCCCATCTCATCGAAGACCTCGGCGAGCGTCTGCTCGTTCCCCTTCGTCAGGCCCTCCGAGTAGATCGCCACCCGATCCTCCATCGGGTAGGGCGCCGCGATGCTCCAGGCCATTTCCCGGGCGTCGGGATCGTCGTTCGACGCGGCGGCGGCAAGCACGGCGGTCGCTTCCTCCTCGGTCAGGGCGCTGGCGCTCTCGATGGCGAAAACGCGGAGATCGCTCACCGGATCCTTCAGCGCCTCGATTAGCATGGCGGGATTCCGTTCGTGGCCGAGAGCCATGAAATTGGAAATCAGGTCGTAGCGTTCCTGGGCCGGGGCGTTTTTCAGGTCGCGATAGCGCAGCACCGGATCGCCTTCCGGCGGGACCCATTTTCCGGTGTTCTCTTTTTTCTCCTCCGACGGTGGCCGGTTCAGCGTCGTAACCTCCGTTCCCGCCCCATCCTTGAGTTTGGCGATCCGGTTTTCCTCCGCCTCGTGGAGAAAATAGATCGTGATCCCCAGCGCCGTCAGGACGATGCCGGTGATGAGCAGGAGTCGTAAACCCGGAGTCATGGCTAAACGATGCTTTCCGATTCCGTCGTGGTCAAAAGCCAAAATGAAGCTGAATCAGTCGAATAGCGAGTCAGCAGGGACTGTTCGGGCGGCGTGCTTGGATTCGACAGGGTCGGATCACCGATCATACCCTGTTCAGTGATGACTCGAGGCCGTCCGCCGCAGGTTGAAACTCGGGCCGAAAAACCTGG
>JAGRPB010000133.1 GCA_020439945.1 Verrucomicrobiia bacterium | reverse complement strand
CCAGCGAGGCATCGATATCGTCCGGCATGGTGAAGTTGGCGATGCGCAGCTTCGCTTCCGCGTCATACTCGGCGGCGGATTTCAGTTTGGGCTTTTCGACCGGGGTGGCGGGACCGCTTTCGAGGTCGACGGCGCGCAGGGCTGCGATGGCCAGGGCCGGGATCGCCAGGGCCAGGGGGAGGGCAGGAAATTTCATCCGGGGATTTTTGGGGGGAATGTGGTATGGGTCAACGACGAGTTTGCCGCGCCTCTGTTGGGAGCGCGGCCACCATACGCGACATTCATTTGACCCGGATGCCGGAGAAATCCTTCAATGACTCGCCCTTCAGGCGCCTGTTTTCCCTTCCGGGCGTCATGCTCATTCTGGCGAACCTGATCCCCCTCGTGGGGGCGGTCGCCTGGGGGTGGAAGGTCTTCGATATCGTCGTTCTCTACTGGTTCGAGAATGTCGTCATCGGGGTAATCAACCTCCTCAAGATGCTGATTTGTTCGCCGGATCCCGATGAGGTGAATCTGAGGGAAAACCTGCAGAAGCGGATCGATCAGCGCCGAGGTTCCTCGGTGGAAAGTCAGCGCGAAGCGACCGAGGCGTTTCTGGACGAGCACCAGGGCAAATTCGGCTGTGCTCATCACGCCTCCAAGCTCTTTTTCCTGCCGTTTTTCACCATTCACTACGGACTCTTCACCACGGTTCACGGCATGTTCGTTTTCAGCTTGCTGGGCGAGAATGGTTCGTTTTTTGGTCCGGGTGGCCCTTTCGACGCGCTGCCCGGCATGGTGATGAAAGTGTTCGAAGGCGGAGGAGTCTGGGCGGCATTGGCCCTGACGGCGAGCCACACGGTTTCGTTCATCTACAATTTCATCATCCAGCGAGAATACCGTCGCGTCACCGTCCCGCAATTGATGTTCGCTCCCTACAGCCGCGTCATCGTGCTCCACATCGCCATTCTTGGCGGCGCCTTCGCAATTCAGGCGCTCGGCAGTCCGGTGTTTTTGCTTGTCATTCTCGTCGTCGGTAAGATCGCCATCGATCTCGGACTCCACTTCCGCGCGCATCGGAAGGTGCAGTCAAAGTAGAATCGACTTCAGTCGATTCATCCAACGAGATGGAAAGTCGACTGAAGTCGACTCTACGCTATCAGCGATGATTGAATCATTGGGAACGAGCTACCTTTTCGCGCCGGGCGTATCGGATGTGACCAAGGATGTTTGCGCTTTATCGGCTCAAGGCAAATTCGCCACCCAATCCACGATACGAGTCGGATCGTGGAGCGAATGGGGATGGTGCTCGCAAGTGGCTTTCACGATCACCTCGATCGGTCCGCCAAGGGCACGGTAACGTTCCTCCAGGATGGCGCTGTTTTCGACGAACGGCACCACCGGATCGCCACCGCCGCAGACGGACAGGATGGGCACCTTGGCGTCGGCGAGAATCTGCAGGTGATCGAGGGGCCCTTCCCAGTTCGCGGCGGTAGCCTCGGTCAATCCATAGGCATCCATCGCTTTCTTCCAGAGATCGTCCGATGCCGGTTTGGGCCAGGAACGAATGTCTAGAACCGGCGCGTCGATGTAAACGCCACGCACGTGGTCCGGATGCCGGATCGCCCAGTTTACCGCGGGCAATCCGCCGCGACTGAATCCTTCCATCACCGGCTTGGGACTCAGGCCGTAGGTCTGGGTGACGTGTTCATAAAACGCGTCGAACACCTCCATGGCCTCGGGGCCTCCGAACAGGTGCGCCACGTCCACCCAGGCCACGTGCCAGCCTCGAGCAACGAGGGCGTCATCGGCCTGGGGAAACGCACCAAAGAAGCGGCATCGCCACATCCAGGGATTGCCCGGAGCCGGTTTGGCTGGTTTGACCACGATGGCCTTGCGGCCCTGGAATTCGAATTCTTCCTTCGTCGATTCGTTCGCCGCCTGCGGCTTGCCACCTGGCAGTCCGGCTACCCTGCGAACCTTGTGCGATTCGCTGTCGCCGATGTAGAGATCGCCCGTGACCGGATCGATGCCGACGCCATGATTCCTTGCCATCTCGCATTTCAGCGGATCGGGAGAGTCGGGGCCGTTGCCCTTTTTTCCCGTGCCCGCAATGAGTTCAAGCGTGGGTGGATCGTTGCGGAGATCGATGGCCCGGATCGAATGGCTCTCCGTATCGGCGAGATAAACGAGATTCCCGTCGGGCGAAATCGCGACGCCCTTTGGACCGGAAAGCGTGGCGTCTTTCGCGGGACCGCCGTTGCCGTCGAAACCCTTTTTCCCGGTACCGGCGACGTGATGAAGCGTCTTCGCTTTCATGTCGATCCGGTAGACCTGGTTGCCCTCGCGCAGGGCCAGCCAGAGATCGCCGTTGGGCGCGACGTCGAGCGCGCGTGGTCCCTTCAGCGGGGTGTCCGGAGACACGTCGGCGCCATCGGGCGTCGCGGCCGCCTTGCCGTTGCCACACCACGTGTCGATGGTTCCGGATTCAAGATTCACCCGCCGGATGCGGTGATTGGAGATGTCGCAGATGAACAGGTTTTCTCCCTCCGCATCGAACTGGATCGAGTGCGGTCGATCCAGTTTCGCCTTCACCGCGGGACCGCCATCGCCGCCGAAACCTTTCTCGCCCGTACCGGCCACGGTGTGGACGGTGTTGGTGCGGGCGTCGAGCTTGCGAACCACGTTGTTCTGCATTTCGACCCAGTAAAGATCGCCGCTTGGGTGAAAACGGACCTCGTAGGGCTCGAAGCAGAGCGACTCGGTCGGCGGTCCGCCATCGCCGCTGTAGCCTTTCTTTCCGCCCTGGCCGACCACGGTGGTGATGGTTCCGCTCTTTCGCGAGATCTTGCGGATGCACTGGTTGCCCGTGTCGCAGAAATAGATGTCGCCCTCCGGCCCGACGACAACGCCGAAGGGATTGTCGAGTTTCGCTTCTGTTCCCGGACCACCATCGCCGGAGAAGGCCTTTTCGCCCGTGCCAGCGACCGTGGAGATCTCCGCGGCGGGGGAGAGGAATGGGAAGGCAACCGATGAGACGAGGGCAAGGAGAAAGGAGGGTAGTTTCATTGGGATTTGGCTTTGATGACCCCTTTTCGGGGGCTGAATTCAAGTTTTCCGAGGCGAATCAGATACATGACTTCGGATTCCTTGCCACGATAGTTCGCGATCGGTTGCCAGCCACGTTTGGACTCGATGGATTGAAGGGTAGTTTCGAGGTTCGTTTCCAGTCCTCGTTCCGCGACGATGCGGGACCGGATCAGATCGTAGGCCTTGAGCAATTGCAGAGGGCCGGCGAGAGCAATTTGAGACACCACATAACTCAGTCCCCGCGCTTCGGCTATTTGGTGGTTGGCCCACATTCCACTGGCTGAACTACGGTCGAATCCGTTGGCAAAATCGGACTCGAGGAAATCCTGGGATCCGAAACCGCGATGCCAGAGATCCCAGCCGGTCCATGCTGCCACGGTACAACCGGCCAAGGCAAAAACCGGCGTCCAAGTCATTCCTGATTCCCAATCGAATGCCGTGAAGACGAAGCGGAGTCCGAAGTGGAAGAATGCGAAGGTCGCGGCAAATGCGGTTATCCCAAGCACGACGGCGACGATTGCCTTCAATGCTTGAACTCGGTTGAACCTCTCGATCATCGTCGAGGGAGGATGATGGGAATCCGGCTCCGTTGGCAAGCGGATTTCCTGGGCCAGGCTTTCGTGATCCCGGGAAAGGCGTGCCGTTTCTCCCGCAGTCGCTCAAGCAAACAGCTTCATGAACGGCTTGCCCTGGTTGATGACGGGGTTCTCTTCGGTGCCGTTGTTCATGTAGATCAGTTCCTTTGCGTCGAGCCCGAGTGACCAGAGAATGCTGGAATGCAGGTCGTGCACGTGCTGGGGATCCTCGACGGCGTAAAGGCCGAGTTCGTCGGTCGAACCGAGGGTCTGGCCGCCTTTCACGCCGCCGCCGGCCATCCACATGGAGAAGCCCCACGGATTGTGGTCGCGCCCGTCGCCTTTTTCGGACATCGGAGTGCGCCCGAATTCTCCGCCCCAGATGACGAGCGTCTCGTCGAGCAGACCGCGCTGCTTGAGGTCGGTGATGAGGGCCGCGGAAGGCTGGTCGACCTCGGCGCATCGGGCGGTGTGATTCGCTTCGATGCCTTTGTGGGCATCCCACTTGGAGCCGGTGCCGCAGAACACCTGGACGAAGCGCACGCCGCGTTCGACGAGCCGGCGGGCGAGGAGGCAGTTCTTGGCCACGGCGTCGGTTTTCTCACCGCCGATGCCATACATGTCCTTGATGTATTGCGGCTCTTCATCCAGGTCCACCGCCAGCGGGATTTCCGACTGCATGCGGTAGGCGAGTTCGAAGCTGTTGATGCGCGCTTCGAGATCGCTCTGGTAAGCGCGCGGACCCCGGTGACGGCGATTCAGCTGGTTGATGAAATCGATCCGTCCGCGCTGCCGGTTGTTGCTGACGCCTTTCGGATTGGAGAGGTTCGCCACCGGTTCGTCGCCGAAATTGAACTGGGTACCCTGGTAAGTGGAAGGCATGAAACCCGTGCCCCAGTTGCGGGTGCCGTTGAAGGGCTTGGAGTCGTTGTCGCAGAGCACCACGAAGGCGGGCAGGTTTTCGTTTTCTGATCCGAGGCCGTAGGTGGCCCAGGCACCGAGGGAGGGACGCCCGGCGAGGATGGAGCCGGTGTTCATCTGGCAGACCGAACCGACGTGATTGAGCCCGTCCTGCTTGCAGGAACGAATCACGGAGATGTCGTCGACGATCTTCGAGGTATGGGGCAGCCAGTCGGAGACCCACGTGCCGGCCTGGCCATGTTGTTTCCAGACACGCTTTTCGGCGAGGATGGGAGAATCCTGCTCGCCCATGGCGGTGAGCGGACGGTGAAAGCTGTCGGGGAGCGGTTGGCCGGCGAGCTTGTTGAGCAGTGGCTTGGGATCGAAGAGATCGATGTGCGAAGGACCGCCTTCCATGAACAGGAAGATGACGGACTTCGCCTTGCCCTTGCCGTGATGCGGTACGGGATTTGGTTGGCCGCCGTGGGCCATCACGCCCTGTTTCAGGAGCAGGTCGGTCAGCGCGAGCGATCCGAAGCCGGCGCCAGCGCGGGCAAGAAAGTCGCGGCGGGAGCGGGCTTGTTCGTAGTGGGGAATCTTCATGGGAGTGGGGGGTGGGAAAGGGTTTTTCCGAATCTTGGATCAGTCGATGTAGAGGAACTCGTTCGAGTTGAGCAGCGCGAGGCTGAGGTCGACGAAGGAGGCGAAACGGGGATCTGTGGGCTGGCCGAGTTCCTTCTGCATCGCGACCGGAACGGTGCGGGCGAACGGTTTCTCGAGTTTAGGCTCCGGGAAAACACCGGCGACCAGGGCGTCGCCCGTTGGGTTTTTGCCGATGAGCAATTCCTGCTCGCTCAAAGCGCGATCGGTGAGAACGAATCGGGCGATGGCCCCGTCAAACATCGAACTGCGCTGATCGCGGCCGCCGAAGAAAAGTCGGCGTTCGGGCCGGGAAATGGTGCCGGCGAACGGATGGGGAACGATGGCGGTCTGGACCTTGGCTTTCGGATCGGAGAGATCCTTGGCGTAGAAGGTGATGATGCCGCCCTCCTTGGTGGAACCGGTCTCAACCACCGCCGCGATGTAGTAGGGCGTCTGCGTGGGAATACGCAGGTCGGAGGCGATCACCTCGTAGCGGGGATTGCCGGCGATGTCTTCGCCGACGATCTGGAAGATGAGGTTCTTCGGCTGGTAGCGCGACTTCTCGCTCGTGATGCCGAAGGACCAGCCGTAGCCGCTGACGTCGAGGTCGCTACTGTTGCCGCTCCAGCGGCCCGCGATCGTGCGCACGGAGGCATCGGCATAGAGGGAATCGAGCGAAATCACCGCCTGAACCGTGAAGGTGTTGCCCTCGTGACGCGGCAGACCGCGGACTTCGACGCGTTCGTAAAGGGAGTCCGGCTGCACGTTCACCGCCTGGTCGGCACTGTAGGCGTTCTTCGGGAAGTCCTTGAAGGCCGTCGTCTTCACCTTCGGTTCCGGCATGCCGCCGCTCTCGGCGGACAGGGGTTTCGCGGCTTCGCTCGCCTGGGCATCGAGAAAGGCTTCCGCCTGACTGAGTTCCTCGGCATCGGGTTGGCGGCCGAGCACCAGCTCGAAGGCGCGATCGATCGCCTCGGAGGTGTCCCCGGCTTCGAGCGCTTCCTTGGCCACGGTGGCGGCGCGGTCGTTGACGAAGCCGTTGTTCAGCATGGCCAGCGCCTGGGGCGCCGTGGTGGTCACGTCGCGGCGGGCGCAGGAACTGAACCCGTCGGGGCCGTCAAAGGTGTTGAGGAACAGCGTGCGCGGATTTCGCATCATCCGCTGATAGATGGCGCGGCGCTTGGTGCTCTCACCGGTGACACCTTCGCCATACATCTTCGGGTCGAGCTCCGCACCGACACTGAGGGCGGCGTCGCGGATCTGCTCCGCTTCGAGACGGCGAATGCGCTGGTGCCAGAGCAGGTGGTTGGCCGGATCGCCCGCGAGCGCTTCCGGGGACACCTCGACCACCGCCGCCTGGCGCCACGTGGCCGAGTTCATGATCAGGCGATGCATCGCCTTGAGGCTCCAGCCTTTGGCCGGAAGCTGTTGGGCGAGCCAGTCGAGCAATTCGGGATGGGTGGGCAGTTGGCCCTGCTTGCCGAAATCATTCGAGCTTTCCACGATGCCGGCGCCGAAATGGTAATGCCAGAGCCGGTTCGCCATCACGCGGGTGCTCAGCTGGTTGTCCGGACGCGTCACCCAGTTCGCGAAAGCAGTGCGGGCGCCGCTGGAGTCTTTTGACGGACCACCTTTGGCGGGAAGGCTGACCGGTTCCGGTTTCAGCACGGTGAGAAAGCCGGGGCGGAACGTCCGCTCGGGCTCGTCGAGAATCTTCGCCGGAGGAATGTCGGGCTGCACGTCACGGATCGCATAGACCTCGGGAAGCGACTTGGGCTTCATCTCATCGAAGGTCTTGAGCTTGGCTTCCAACTCGTTGTAACGCTTCTTCGCGTCGTCCTTCAGCTTCGAAGCCGCCTTGTCCGCGGCGTCGTCTGCCTGGCGGCGGATCAGCATGCTGAGCTGCTTTTCGTAGGCGGTTTTTTCCGCTTCCGGCTTGTTGTAGATCTTCTGAAGTTCCGGTGAAAACATCTTCACCAGGCCGGCGGCCGAGCTTTTCTTGCCGGCGGCGATCATCTCCTCCATCTCCTTGCGGATGTCCGCGGTCGCCGTTTCCCATTTTTTCATCTGGGCGTCGTAGGCGGCTTTCTGTTCGGGCGTGGCCGCCACGGTGTCGTCCGGGAAGACGCCGGTGAAAAAGGCCTGCATCCGGAAGTAATCGTCCTGCAGAATGGGATCGAACTTGTGGTCGTGACATTTCGCACAGCCCATGCTCAGGCCCATCAGGAGGGGACCCGTGATGTCGGTAATGTCTTCGAGGATGATGTTCCACTGGTTGGGCGCGTCGCGTTGATTCCATTCATACGGCCAGAGGCGGAGGTAACCGGTGGCGGTGACCGCATCCGGATTCTCCGGCGCGATTTCATCGCCGGCGAGCTGCCAGCGCACGAACTGATCGTAGGGCATGTCCTGGTTGAGCGCGCGAATGACCCAGTCGCGGTAGCGCCACATGTGAGGCCGATACCCGTCAGCCTTGTAACCATCCGAATCGCCGTAGCGCACCAGGTCCAGCCAGATGCGGCCCCAGCGCTCGCCATACTGAGGCGACTCCAGAAGCTCGTCGATCAGAGTGGCGACCGCCTTGTCTTTGTCGGCGGCGTAGGCTTTTTCAAAGGCTTCGATCTGCTCGAAGGTGGGCGGCAATCCGGTCAGGTCGAAATAGGCGCGCCGGATCAGCGAACGGGCATCCGCTTCCGGGGCGGGGGAGATGTTCTTGGCTTCGAGTTTCGCGAGGACGAAACGGTCGATCTCGTTTTTCACCCAGCCGGAGCTGTCCTTCACCTGGGGTGCTTGCGAATCGTGAAGCGGCTGGAAAAACCAGTAGTCGCGTTCGCGATCCGAAATGCGACTTTGCAAATCACTCTCCGTATCGGCGGCGAAGGCTTGCCCAAGGGACAGCGTGGCCATGAGCGCGGCGGTAAAAGCAGGTTTCCTGAATGTCGAAGCCATGAGAAATTGGGGTGTTTGTGGAAACTTAAGCAATCGGCGGAAGCCTCACAAGTTTTCCCCTAGAGGCGGCCATGGCGTGATTTTGGACAGATTTTTTTGGCGAAAATGAAAAAACCTGTCCAAAACCCCCGATTTTCGGCCTTCAGACCATGAAACCATGCGCGATGACGCCATCAGCGACGAAGACGGTACCGACCGCACCGAGGAGTTCCTGACGCTGCTCAACGAACACGAGTCGGCGCTCAGGGCCTATGTCCATTCGCTCGTGCGGGAGCCAAGCGACGCCGAGGATATCCTCCAGGAGACCCGTCTCGTGATGTGGCGGAACTTCGAGAAATTCGAGGCGGGCACGCACTTCAAAGCCTGGGCGAAGAAGATCGCCTTTCACCAGATTCTGACGTTCCGGAGAAAGGCGAAACGCGACACCGCCCTGAGCGAGGAATCCCTCGAATTGCTGGCCCTGGAACTGACGAAGAACGAATCGCGCCACGATCGCCGCGCCGTCGCATTGCGGAAATGCGT
This sequence comes from Verrucomicrobiia bacterium, assembly GCA_020439945.1. Taxonomy (GTDB): domain Bacteria; phylum Verrucomicrobiota; class Verrucomicrobiia; order Verrucomicrobiales; family DEV007; genus JAEUHH01. The sequence continues at coordinate 7,341 of JAGRPB010000133.1, read as the reverse complement.
GCGCCAGCTTTCGCTGCCGCATCGCCAGATTTTCCTGATGCGTTACTCCCGCGAAATGAGCATCGAAGACATCGCCTCCGCGGTCGACCGAACCGAAGGCGCCGTCTACCGACTGCTCAGCCGCCTGCGCGCCTCGCTGCAGGATTGCGTGAACCGAAACACCCCCGCCACCTCATGAGTTCCCACTTTTCCTCTCCCGAGCAGGATCTGTTTCAGGCCTATCTGGAAGACCGGCTGACCAACACCCAGCGCACCGTGCTCGATCGGCGGCTGCGGGATGATGCGATGTTTCGGCGCAGGTTCGCCGATGCCCTGCATCTCGAGGGTGTCATGCACGCCGAGGCGGCTGAACTGTTTGCGGAATCCCAAAGCTCCGCCTCGTCGGTTTCGGTCGCATCCGCGCCGGTGAATCGCTGGCTTGCCGCCGCGGCGATTCTTGCGATCGGGCTGGCTCTCGGTTGGTTGCTGGGACCGGCATTTCCATTGAAGAAAACCAACGATCAGCCCGGAGAGGTCGTCGAGACGCTGCCGGTTGCGATACCGGAGCCAGAACCGGCGCCGGCCCCCGAACCCACTCCTGTGGTGGTGGTGCCCGAACTGGCCGAGCCGGTCGCGACCTTGGCCGACGTGAAATCGGCGAAATGGGGCGCCGGATCCCTGCCGACCCAGGAGGGGAGCCGCCTTCGCCAAGGGCAACTGGAACTCCTCGAAGGTCTCGCCACGTTGCGATTCGATTCCGGCGCCACCGTCACCCTGGAAGCGCCCGCCGTGGTCGAGGTCGAGACCGCGATGCGTTGCCGTCTGCGTCGCGGCGCCGCCGTCGCGTGGGTGCCTGGTGGCGCCCACGGATTCCAGATTCAGACCGACGACGCTCTCCTGACCGATTACGGCACCCGCTTTGGCGTCACCGCCGGCTCCGATGGCAAGAGCGAGGTGCTCGTGCTCGAGGGCGAGGTCGGCGTGGCGCACCGCAACGGCAGCGCCGAAAGGCGACTCAAGACGGGCGAGATGATTCGCTACGATGCGGAAAAGCTCGTCGAAACCGTCGTGGCCGAAGGGGAATCGCCTCGTTTCCGTGAGGAGCCGCGATCGGAAGCCGAGGGGTGGGTTTCCATCACCACGGCCCGCGGGCGCGGCAAGGATTCCTACGGTCGGCAGAATACCACCAATCTCACCTACGGGGATTCGCCGCTCCTGATGGTGAAGAATTCCACCGACTACGTCTCCAACCGGCGCAAAGCCTGGCTGACCTTTGATTTGAGAACCATCGACAAGGCGAAGCTCACGGAGAGCCAGATGATCCTGTCCATCCAGCCCAGCGGACTTGGTTACGCTTCCATGGTGCCCGACGCGACTTTTGCGCTCTACGGACTGACCGATGAATCCTTCGATGAAAGCTGGGGAGAAGACACGCTGACCTGGGACAATGCGCCGGCCAATGTTCCCGACCACGGATTCAAACTCGATCCGGAGAAGACGATGGTGCTGGGGGAATTCACCGTCGAGCAGGGGGTCTCCTCCGGCCTGCGTTCGGTGGATGGCCAGGCCCTGACCGATTTCATACTTTCCGACACCAACGATCTGGTGACCTTCGTGCTCGTTCGGCTCACCGATGAAACGGGCAGCAACGGACTCGTCCACGCCTTCGCCAGCGCCGAGCACCCCGTCGCCATGCCGCCAACGCTGAGGCTGAAAGTGCAATGATCGGCGGCGACTCAACCCTGTTGCCTCCGCGACTCAACAGGGTTGAATCGACGAAGGGTTTTTGTTGAAACAGAGCAGCGCGGTCAGCGACCGCGCCTACAACGGCAGTGGGAGCCTTCTCCTGTAGGCGCGGTCGCCGATCGCGCTCGACCGGGCGGACGAAAATCGCGCCTGCCACGGCGGTCGGTTGCTTCGAGGCTTTGACGCCGTCGGCGTTTCGTGATTAATGGAGGGCCGACGTAGGCCGAGCCGAATGGATAACCCCGCCGAAAGAGCCCCCGAACACCAAGGCGATTCGCTGAAGGAACGCCTCTGGCGCATCATTTTCCTGTCCGAATCGGGCGCCGCCCGGACTTTCGACGTGATGCTGCTCTGGTTGATTTCCGGCAGTGTCCTGGTGGTGATGCTGGAGAGCGTGGTCGAGATCGAGGCTCGCCATGGCGAGTTGTTGCACGCCTTCGAGTGGATTTTCACGATTCTGTTCACCATCGAGTACGCGCTGCGCGTGTGGGTGGTGCGCCGGAAGAGTCGCTACGTTTTCAGCTTTTTCGGCATCGTCGATTTGCTCTCAATCCTGCCCACCTACCTGGAATTGTTCGTGGCGGGCTCGGGGCACTTCATCATCATCCGGATTCTGCGGCTCCTGCGGATGTTCCGAATCTTGAAGATGGTGCATCACATGAGCGATGCCAACATCCTGGTCAACGCCCTCAAGGCGAGCCGGTCGAAGATTGCGGTCTTCATGTTCGGGGTGATGTCGGTGGTGTGCATCGAGGGGACGTTGATGTACACGATCGAAAGCCGGGTCGAAGGCTCGGGTTTCACCAGTATCCCGCAGGCGATCTACTGGGGCATCGTCACCATCACGACCGTCGGTTATGGCGACATCGCCCCGGTGACGGTGATCGGGAAAGTCCTCGCCTCCGTGATGATGCTGACCGGTTTCGCCATCATCGCCGTGCCCACCGGGATCGTGGTCGCGGATCTGCATCACGAGATGAAGCAGGTTCCCATGGACACGCGAAAATGCGATGGGTGCGGTCACGAGGGGCATGATTCCAAAGCCCTTTTCTGCAAGATGTGCGGTCACAAACTCTGAGTGGATGAATCCTGAAATCTTCGAAGAACTCCGACAGATCGTTGGAAGCGACAACGTCCTCACCGAGAAGGAAGACCTGATACCCTACGGCTTCGATGGCACCGCGGCGATCAAGGAACCGGCGGCCTGCGTGGTTTTCGCCTCGTCGAGCGAACAGATCTCCCAGGTCCTCAAACTGGCGCGGCGCGGGAAAACTCCCGTGGTGACGCGGGGCTCCGGCACCGGGCTCTCGGGAGGCAGCGTTCCGGTGAAGGAAGGCATCGTTCTCTGTCTTGTGAAGATGGAGGAGATTCTCGAGATCGATGCCGCCAACCTGACCATGCTCTGCGAGGCAGGGGTGATTACCAAGGCGATCGACGATGCGGCGGCGCCGCTGGGGCTTTTCTATCCACCCGATCCCGGTTCGATGAAGATTTCCACCATCGGCGGGAATGTGGCCAACAACTCGGGAGGTCTCCGCGGCCTCAAGTACGGCGTCACGCGCGACTACGTCATGGGGATCGAGGTTGTTCTCGCCGACGGATCGATCTGCTGGTTGGGCTCGAAGTGCGTGAAGGACGTGGCCGGGTATTCGATGAAGGATTTGTTCATCGGATCGGAGGGAACGCTCGGCATCATCACCAAGGTATTGTTGAAACTGCTTCCGCGCCCCAAGGCGAAAAAGACGCTGCTGGCGACCTACGACTCGATGGAAAACGCGGCGCGAACGGTGTCGAAGATCATCGAGAACCAGATCATTCCCTGCACCCTGGAATTCCTCGATCGCCGCACCTGCCAGTGTGTCGAGGATTTCGCCAAGGTGGGACTGCCCACCGAGGCCGAGGCGGTCGTTCTGATGGAGACCGATGGCTATCCCGCTGTCGTCGAGGAAGAAGCGGAAAAGATGGCGGCCATCGCCCGAGAAAATGGCGCCCTGAATGTCGAGGTGGCGCGGGACGAATCCCACGCTTTGAAACTGGCTTCGGCCCGCCGGAGTGCTTTCGCCGCGCTGGCACGCATTCGACCGACCACCATTCTCGAGGATGTCACCGTGCCGCGGAGCAAGCTGCCGGACATCGTGAAGTTCATCGAGCAGATGGCGGCGGAACATCAATTGGAGATCGCAACCTTCGGCCACTTCGGCGACGGTAACGTCCACCCGACCTTTCTCACCAACGAGCGCGACGAAGCCGAGATGGTGAAAGTTGAGGCCGCCATGGAAGCCATCTTCGAACACACCATCAAGTTGGGAGGGACCATTACCGGAGAGCACGGCGTCGGCCTCGCCAAGAAACGATTTCTTCCCGAGCAATTCGACGAGGGGAGCATGGAACTGCTGAGGCAGGTCAAGAAAGCGCTAGACCCGGAAGGTTTGTTGAATCCCGGAAAGATTTTCGATCCCGCCTGATTCCATGTCCAATCTTCGCTACCTTGGAGAACTCGACTACTCCGTGGTCCAGCAGTGCATGCATTGCGGCATGTGCCTGCCGAGTTGTCCGACCTACCTGGAAACTAAGCGGGAGCGGAACAGCCCACGCGGCCGCATCGCCCTGATGCGGTCGATCGCGGACGGCGACCTGGAGGTGACGAAGGAATTCGGCGAAGAAATGTACTACTGTCTCGGCTGCCTCGCCTGCACCACGGCGTGTCCGGCGGGGGTGAACTATCCCGAGCTTTTCGAGAACGCCCGTGCCGAAGTCGAGGAGGCGGGCGTTATGGACAATCCGCAGCGGCGCTTCTGGCGCTGGCTGACCTTGCGGCAACTTTTCGCCAAACCCTGGATGCTGCGTCTCGCCGGCAGCGCACTCCGCTTTTACCAGATCAGCGGACTTTGTTGGCTGGTGCGAACTCTGAAGCTGACGGCCGTGTTGCCAAAGAACCTGCGCGAACTGGAACCGACCACCCCGACGGTGCGGGCGCGATTTTCCGACGCACTCATCCATGCGACCGAGAAACCGGAGAATCCACGCTACCGAGTCGGAATGCTGACAGGTTGTGTGCAGGACCTCGTGTTTTCCGACGTCAACCGCGACACGGTCGATGTGCTGCTGGCGAACGGGTGCACGGTGATCACACCGAGGGAGCAGGGGTGCTGCGGTTCCCTCCACGCCCACAACGGCGACCTGGAGCAGGCGAAAATTCAGGCGCGGCGAATGCTTGATCAGTTCGATCTGGAAAAACTCGACGCGGTCATTACCAATGCCGCCGGATGCGGTTCGCATCTCAAGCACTTCGGGCACTTGTTGGCGGAGGATGCCGATTATGCTGAGAGGGCCGAGGCCTGGGATCGGAAAGCTCGGGACATCAGCGAATGGCTGGTCGAGATCGGTTTCCGGATACCGGTGGCGGCCATCGGGGCAGGGGAGACCCGATGCACCTATCACGAAGCCTGCCACCTTTGCCACGGTCAGGGCATCTCCGCTCAGCCGCGTGCCGTTCTGGCCGCCATTCCCGGACTCGAATTGGCCGAGTTGAAGGACGCCACCCATTGCTGCGGCAGCGCCGGCATCTACAACATCACCCAGCCCGAGCAAGCCGGGAAACTGCAACGGGAAAAAGTGGACAACATCATCGCCACCGGCGCGGAAATGGTGGCCACAGCGAATCCTGGTTGCCATCTCCAGATCGAGAACGGACTCGGCAAGCGAATTCCTGTTCGTCATCCCGTGTCGTTGCTGGCGGATGCTTACCGAGCGGAGGATCGTTAAGAATCGAACCGCTTTCTCGGGTTCGGGAAACGTGGCAGGTGTGCAGGTCCCTTGCGCGCTCGCCGCGATTCGCTTTTCCCGGTCAGTTCCCCTGGTAGCGGGAAGGCAGGCAGCCTTTCTCCTTGAGGAAGGCTTTGCTGAAGTGACTCAGACTCTGATAGCCGACTTCGAGAGCGGCTTCGCTGACATTGAAGCGGCCGCTGGAGATGAGCCGGGCGGCTTTTTCGATACGAAGAGCGCGCAAATACTGGGAGATCGTCTTGCCGGTGGCGTCGGAAAACGTGCGGCTCAGGTAATGGGTGCTGCAGCCGACGTGCTCGGCCAGGGCCGCCAGCGAGAGCGGTTCGTCGAAGTGGGCTTCGAGCCACGCCTTGGCCATCTCGATCCGATCGGCCGCGAGACGCTTCTGGCGGGAGCAGAAGAATTCGCCGTCGGCTTCGCTGCGTGCGAAGCAGGAAACGGCGATGAATTCCCGAACCTTGCTCTCGAACCAGAAGGTGGCGGCGGACCCCGATACCGGGGGATTGCGAAACTCGTCGATCCACCGGCCGCGGATGTGTTCGGCAAGTGGCTCCGTCAGTGGCGGAGGGGATGGCGATTTCGAAAAGACGAGATCCAGAAGAGCGGGAAGGAGGGCGGGGCGATGACGATCGAGACTCTCGCGAATGACCTGGCGACGAAAACCGACCACCACTCCATCGGTAGGGGCATTCCGTCGCAGCGAGGCTCCGCCACTTCCGGAAGCCCCGATGATGATCTGGGAGGAGCCGATCGCGGCCGAGCCTCCGTGCCCGTCCTCGAACCACGCATTGCCGTCACGGAGACAGATGAAGAGGATCTGGTCCCCGGTGAAATTCAGAAGAGTCGACTTGCCTGAATCCGATGGAATCAGGTTCTGGACCCAGAATCCGCTACGATTCGGATCGCCGTAAAGCGGGACATTCGACGAATCTGCCGGCATGGCGTGATTACTTCGGCGCGTCGGAGCGGGGACTCGATACCCGCCTACCTGCGGAGACTGGGTGGCTGACAGTGAGATCGACATAACACGGGAGCCGGCTCGGTTTCGCAGCCGCAGACGGCCCGGCAATTCCCGCAATGGTCACAGGGACCGAACCGACCGCAGGCGGCAGGTTTGCCTTCAAGAACGCGTTGGATGCGTCGCTGGCATCCCGTGCAGCCGGTACCAGCACCCGTAAGTTCGCCCACCTCTTCGACCGTGGGGTGGGTCAAGAGAGAGATACAATCCCTGACGTCGGATTCGGAAATGCCCAAGCAGTGGCAGATCAGGGACACCGCCGGCCTCCCCAGAGGGGAGGCGGCGGGTCTGTCGGGAGTCGACTGAAGAAAAGATTTCAAGGCAGTTTGAGAGGGAAAATCGAATGAACCCGGTCGGCACCAGCGATTTCTCGAAGAGCCAACTTGCGATAAGAAAACTCGTATAATATTGAGACTCAATCTCATTAAAGAAAACGCAACCTCTTTTTTGCGTAGGGCTCGGAAAATGTCGGCGAATCCAGGCTTTTCCTGGATCGATCGTCCAGTGACCGCTCACACGAGTGGCAAGGTTTCCACCTTTCCGATCGAAAGAATTCGAACCGTTCTCTTCGTTTCGATTCCCGTGTCGAACGGGCTTGCTCACCATTGCCTGGAAACCGAGAGTCGAATTTGACGCGGTTCGTAGGGGTGGAGATGAACGTCTTCGATCCCGCCGGCCGGCTCGCCGGGCAGTCGCGAGGCGTAGTAATACTCGATGTCGTTGTCGTCGGCATCCAGCAGGTTGAGCGCTTCGAGCGCGATCTCCCACTGGCTCGCGGTTCGGTAGCCGACCCTGGCGTTTATCTGGAGGGC
>JAGRPB010000132.1 GCA_020439945.1 Verrucomicrobiia bacterium | reverse complement strand
GACTTCGAAGTGCGAGCCATCGGGTTCGCAACGTAGCACCGCGCCTTGATTCGGATAACGCCAGTCGAGCCCTTCCTGAGATTTCACCCGCACGCCCTTGTCACCGATGGACCAGTAGATGCGGCCGTCCACGCCAATGGTCAGACCGTGCATGTCGTGACCCGCGTAGGCGATGTGCATCCCGAAACCGTGCGCGAACACCTCGCGATGATCGGCTTTGCCGTCGCCGTTGCTGTCGTGCAGCTTCCAAACGTCGGGCGCGATGGTGGAATAGACATCCCCATCGAACCAGAGCACCCCGGCGGCGATGCCGGTGACTTCGGTCTGAAAACCTTCGGCATAGATGTCCATCTTGTCGGCGAGACCGTTGTGATCGGTATCCTCGATCCGGTAGATCCGCTCGCTGAGCACGGTGAGGTCGCGGTAGTCGTGGCTGCCATCGCCATTGAGGTCATCGACGCGTTTCTTATTTTCCTCGCTATGATCGGGCGACAGGCGATCGAGGTAAAAGGCGCGCTTGTCCTCAACGGAGGAGAAGCCGACATCATTCGGGATCCAGTCGTGGTTGGCGCGGATGTCGAGATCCTGTGATTTACGGCGCTGGGTCTGGGTGACGTAGGCGTTTCCCTGATCGTCGAAGCTGATCGCCACCGGATCGGGCACCTGAAAATCGGGGGTCCATTTGGTGAATTTCAGGATCTTCGGATCGGGCGGTCCCGCCGTAGTCGCAGCGCTCGATCCGGCACCGCCGGCCCCCTCGACTTTCACCCCGCCCAGTTCGACATCGTCCCACAGCCCCTTGTCATCGAAGGTGCCGAGTCCCACCTGACCCCACGCGAAGTGCTTGTCATGGGCCACGTGAGTCGGCGTCTTCATGTCGTCGAAATAGACTTCGATGAGACCGCTCGCCACTTTGCGGACGAGTTTGACCTGGTGCCAGGTGCCATCTTTCCACGGCGTGCCGTCAGTGGCTTTCTCGGAGATCTTGGTGCGCGGCGCGTCGTTGACGATGAAGATCTGGTTGGCGTGGTCGTCCTTTTTCTCGCCGAGATGGACGTAGTAGAAATGCGCCGGATCCTGATAGCCGAAGAAAAGGCACATGTCCCGATGCCCGCGAGACGTCTGCTTGGTCATGACGCGGGCCGTGAGCGTGAAATCCCCGACCACGACATTTTTCAGCAGCGCAATGTTAAACGGGCTGCGGTGGGGCGGTTCGTACTTCGATCCGCCGAGGATTTCGTAGACCTCGTTGCCGTCGTCGAGCTTGGAGATCTTCCAGGCCTCGGGATCGGTCGGCTCCCAGTGATCGGCTCCTTCAGAAAAGTCGTCAGTGAAAAGCACGGGCAGATCTTCGGCTTTCGCCGACTGGACCAGTACGGCAAAGACGAGACAGAGGAGAAAGGCAGGGAATTTTTTCATCAGCAGGGACGGGCAATGTCGCCGCGATGGCCGACTCGGCAAGCGCTTCCCCTACCCTTCCCGATCGCAATCAGGAGATCCCCGAGACCGCGGAGGCGGCCGGCTTCTCCGCCGGTCGGACGTGGGCCAGGATGCTTCCGCGCAACCAGTTGCCGATGCTCCGCGAGAGAATCGGGCAGCCCTTGAGCGCCAGCCTGCCCTCCCGCTTCGCTTTGGTGTAGTCGGTATCGCCCGCCCAGATTTCCGCCATCGTTCGCACGCTGGTAACGACAGCCAGATTCTCCTCCCCCTCCGGACTCTCGACGCAGAGCTCCTTTTCTCCTTCATCCACGACGATCCACCAGTTGGCGAACTTCTGCAGACCGTGAAAGGAGAAGCGAATCACGTTTCGACCTCCCGGCATTTGCGTGTCATCCAGCCTCCGTTGCAGGTCATACATCAGCAACTCCACGTCGAGTTCGTCGTCGCTCATCTGTCCCCGTGCCCAGCGCATTCCCCATTCACCGAGACCGATCACGATGGGTTCCAGTTCGCGTCCCGCCGGAGTGAGATAGTAATCCGTTCGCCCTTTTCCTCCGGTCGATTTCTTCACCACCAGTTCGTCATCGACCAGTTGGTTGAGCCTCTTGGTCAGCAAGGTTGGCGAAATCTGGGACAGGGCTCGCTGGAAGTCGCTGAATCGCGACGTGCCGAGGAGGAGCTCACGTATGATCAGGATCGTCCAACGTTCCCCCAGGACTTCCGCCGCCTTCGCGATGGGACAAAACTGACCGTAGCTGATGCTCATGAACGCTCTGGGGCGGACTACACTTTTTGTAGTGGTTTCCTCTCTTCGCTGTAGTGGAGGCCGACGGCGTTGATGGATAGGCTCACCTCGTCACACGGAATCACTCCCGTGTTCGACCCTGAAAAAACTACATTCAAAGAAACCATTAACAAGACCAATACCATGCCACTCGTTACCATCGACATCATCGAAAACGTGTTCACTCCCGAACAGAAGAAGGAAATCGTCAGCAAGATCACCGAGACCATGATCGCCATCGAGGGCGAAGCCCTCCGGGAAGTCACCTGGGTTCGGATCAACGAATTCAAGGAAGGCAACTGGGGCATCGGTGGCCAGACGCTCGCCGCGGCCGACGTCCATGCCATGCAAGGGAAGACCTCGGCACCCATGACCGCCGTCGCCTGACAATTGCCACGAACCCAATCCGGCGGGAGCCTTTTTCCCGTCCGAACGATCGCCCGCCGGGGAAACCCGGCGGGCCTTTTCGTATCTATGAAAGTGCCGCCGACCCGAGACATTTCCGCACCGACCGTAACGCGTTCACGCGAACCCTGCCGCATCGCCAATTTTGCGAATTCATGGCAAACTTGAGTGTTTTCTTGTCCACTTTCCGGCCGGGCTTCCCTGTTCGCTATGAAACTCATCCGCAGCTCATTCGCGGTCGCCATCTTGTCGATGGCATCCCAAGGCTTTGCTGCGGAAACGGGTGTGGACTTCAATCGCGATATTCGTCCCATCCTCTCGGAGAACTGTTTCCACTGCCACGGACCGGACGCCAACAAACGGGAGGCCGATCTGCGACTCGACGTGGAGGCCGATGCGAAGAAGGATCTTGGTGGGTATTTCGCCCTCAAGTCCGGGTCGGTCGAGGAAAGCGAAGTGTGGGTGCGGGTCGCGACCGACGATCCCGACGACCTGATGCCGCCGCCGGATTCGAAACGGGAACTGACGGCGAAGCAGAAGGATCTCCTGAAAAAGTGGATTGCTTCCGGCGCCAAATACGAAGCTCACTGGGCCTACGTGCCCCCAGTTCGTCCAGACGCCCCGAAGCTGGCCGATCCCGCGCTCGAATCACGGGTCCGCAATGAGATCGACCGTTTCGTTTTTGCCCGCCTCGCCGAAGACCAACTCTCGCCGGCCCCCGAAGCGGATCGCCGCGCCCTGATTCGCCGGGTCTCCTTTGATCTCACCGGGCTGCCGCCGACTCCCGAGGAAGTGAACGCCTTTCTCGCCGACGAATCACCGCGGGCCTGGGAAAACGTGGTCGATCGCCTGCTGAAAAGCGACCGCTTTGGCGAACACTGGGCGCGTCCGTGGCTGGACCTGGCGCGCTATGCGGACAGCAACGGATTCCAAGCCGACCAGTTGCGCGACAGCTGGGCCTATCGCGACTGGGTCATCGATGCGCTGAATGCGGACATGCCGTTCGATCAGTTCACTATCGAACAGCTAGCTGGCGACCTTCTCCCCAACGCCACGCTCGAGCAGAAAATCGCGACCGGCTTTCACCGCACCGTGACCTGCAACGTGGAGGCGGGCGTGCATCCGGAGGAGAACCGCACCAACCAGATCGTGGACCGGGTCAATACCACCGGCACCGTCTGGCTCGGCACCACGCTGGAGTGCTGCCAGTGTCACGATCACAAGTACGATCCTTTCACGATGAAGGACTACTACCAGGTCTTCGCCTACTTCAACAATACGCCGCTGGAAGTGCAGAACCCGAGCGGCAAAGGCGTGTCCTTCGATTTCTACGGACCCAAAATGGAGCTGCCGCTGGAACCGGACAAAGCCAGCCAGCGAGAGAAACTCCAAAAGGAACTGGCCTCGCTTCAGACGGAGCGAAAAGCCGCCGAGACTGGCACCGCAAAAGCGCGGACGAAATGGGAAGCCGGACTGCTCGCCTCGGCCGGACAATCGCCGAAATGGGAAGTGCTGGACGATATCGAATTCAGCGGCCGCGAGGGAGAAAGCTGCCAGTCTCTCGATGACGGCTCGCTGCTGGTCACCGGCGAGGTGCCCAACACGACGAGCTACACCCTCAAGGCGCGCACCCACCTGAAAGGCATTCGCGCGCTCCGACTCGAGATGCTGACCCACGATTCGCTGCCCGCCAAAGGTCCCGCCCGCGGCAACGGCGACCGTCCCAATGCCATCGTGACCGAGGCCAAGCTGACGGCGACTCCAGTTGGAAAGGCTGCCTCCGGAAAAACCGAAGCCGTCGCCCTGCAATCCGCCCGCGCCGATTTTTCCCAGATCAACTGGGATGTCGCCGGCGCGATCGATGGCGATCCGAAAACCGGCTGGGCCATCAATCCGAAATTCGGAGAGGATCACTGGGCCGTCTTTGAAACCGCCGAAGCCATTGGCAGCGACAACGACGAGACGGAACTGACCCTGACGCTCGATCAGAACTACGGAGGCGGTCGCGTCATCGGCCGCCTGCGAGTGTCGGTGACGGACAGCGATCCCTCGGCCGAGGACATCGATCCGGCGATTCGCGCGATCCTGGAAAAACCGGAATCGAAGCGGAAGGCGAAGGAGAAACAGCAGCTCGATGATCTCTGGTCGAAGACCGATCCCATCCTGAAACGCCTCGATCTCCGCATCTTGGGAGTGAACAAGGAGCTCAAATCCATCGAGCCGCCCAGTACCTTGGTCATGGTGGAGATGGACGAAGCGCGCGAGACCCACATCATGACACGCGGCAACTACCTCGCGCCGCAGGAGAAAGTCGAACCCGCCACGCCCGCGCGCCTGCATCCCATCGATCCGGCTTTGCCGAAAAACCGGCTCGGCTTTGCCCAGTGGCTGATGGATCGGGACAACCCGCTGGTCGCCCGCGTCACCGTCAACCGCTGGTGGGCGCGGATGTTCGGCCACGGCATTGTGCGGACGGTCGAAGACTTCGGCACGCAGTCCGATCCTCCCACCCACCCGCAACTCCTCGACTGGCTGGCGGTGGAGTTCATGGACTCCGGCTGGGACATGAAGCACGTGCTCAAGGAGATCGTGATGTCGGAAACCTACCGGCTCGATTCGCGGATGCCGCCCGGTCAGGAAGAAGGCGATCCCGAAAACCTTCTCTACGCACGGGGACCTCGCTTCCGGCTCAGCGCCGAGATGATCCGGGACAACGCGCTCACCGTTTCCGGCCTGCTTTCCACCAAGATGCACGGCCCGCCCATCATGCCCTATCAGCCACCCAACATCTGGCGGCAGGTGGGGCGTAACGAACCGAAATGGGTCGAAGCGCAGGATGAAAACCGCTGGCGACGCGGCGTCTACATCGTTTGGCGACGCGCCGCGCCCTACCCGAGTTTCGTGAATTTCGACGGCCCCGACCGCAGCGCCTGCGTGGTCGAGCGTCCCCGCACCAACACCCCGCTCCAGGCACTGACCCTTCTCAACGATCCCGCCTACGTCGAAATGGCGGTCGCCCTTGCCGATCGCATCCTTCACGAAACGCCGGACGCCGATGTGGCCACGCGTCTCGACAAAGCTTTCGAATTGGTGCTGTCTCGTGAGATCCGCGAATCGGAACGCGCCACCCTGACTGACCTGCTGGAACGCCGGCTGGCGGACTACCAAGCCGATGAGGAGAAAGCGAAAGCCATCATCGAATCGGCCCGCGGCTGGTACCGGCCGAAATCCGGCGCCGACACCGCCGAACTCGCGGCCTGGTTTTTCGTCGCCAACACCCTGCTCAATCTCGATGAAACCGTCACCAAAAGCTGATTTCCTCACCCGCGCCCACGCAGCCGGTCAGCTGACGCGACGTCAGTTGTTTCAAAACGTCGGCATGGGAATGGGCGGCGCCGCGCTGGCATCCTTGCTGGCGCAGGACGGCTATGCCGCGGCCGGTCCGGACGGGCCCGCTGGCAGCCTCCTTTCCCGGCGTGGCCTTCATCATAAGCCGCGCGCCAAGAGTGTGATCTACATTCACCTGGTCGGCGCTCCGTCGCATCTCGATCTCTTCGATTTCAAACCCGAGCTGCAGAAACGGAACGGCGAACTCTGCCCCGAGCACATGTTCGAAGGCAAGCAGCTGGCCTTCATCCGGGATCGCCCGCAGCTGATGGGCACGCCTCACGACGATCGCTTCGCCTTTCGGCGTTGTGGTCAGTCAGGCATCGAGATTTCGAATCTCATGCCCGAGTTGCAGACCGTCGCCGACGATCTCTGCTTCGTCCGGACGCTTCACACCGACCAGTTCAATCACGCTCCCGCGCAAATGTTCCTGCTGACCGGGTTCAACCGCTTCGGACGTCCCAGCATCGGCTCATGGGTGAACTACGGGATCGGCAGCGTGAACGAAAACCTGCCCGGCTTCGTGGTGCTCATCACCGGCCAGGTGCTCGGCGCGGGCAACAGCGCCTGGGGCAGCGGCTTCCTGCCGACCATTCACCAGGGCATCGAGTTCCGCAGCCAGGGCGACCCGGTGCTTTTCCTGTCGAATCCGAAGGGCATCGATCCCGCCGGACGCCGTGAGGTGGTCGATACCGTCAATGCGCTCAACCAGATCCAGCTCGCCGACGTCCGCGATCCCGAGATCGCTACTCGCATCGGCCAGTATGAGATGGCCTACCGGATGCAGAGTTCCGTGCCGGAGCTGATGGACATCGACAGCGAGCCCGCCGCGATCCACGAGATGTATGGCACCGAGCCCGGCAAGACGAGCTTTGCCAACAACTGCCTCCTCGCCCGCCGCCTCGTGGAGCGCGGGGTGCGCTTCGTCCAGCTCTTCGATCAGGGTTGGGATCACCACGGCAATGTCTTCGGGTCGCTTCCCAAGAAGGCGAAGGAGGTCGATCGTCCCGTCGCCGCCCTGATCAAGGATCTCAAGATGCGCGGCCTGCTCGACGATACCCTCGTGGTCTGGTCGGCGGAATTTGGCCGCACCCCCATGGCCCAGGGCCAGAACGGTAGCGGTGAAGTGACCAAGGCTGGAAGGGATCATCACAAGGAAGCATTCACCGCTTGGCTCGCCGGCGGCGGCGTCAAGAAAGGTCACGTCCACGGCGTGACCGACGAACTGGGCTACGGGATCGTCGAGGATGGCGTCCACGTCCACGATCTCAACGCCACCATCCTCCACCTCCTCGGTATCGATCACGAGCGACTCACCTTCCGCTACCAGGGCCGCCAGTTCCGCCTCACCGATATCCACGGCGAACTGGTAAAAGGGATCCTGGCGTAAATCCCTGGACGGCGGGCCTCCGTGTCCGCCCAAGATTCACAACGTCGCCGATAGCCGGTCCGAATCAGCCAGGGCGAGCACGGAGGTCCGCCGTCCAATTCTATTGATCTCCGACTCGCTCGATGACGCGCGCTTTTCCGAGTCGTCCGACTCGATCCACCGCCCGGATCGCGATGGCATCGACTTTCTCCAGATTCTCGGCGCGCGCCCAGAGTTGATTTCCTGGCACCACCCATTTCGTCAGCCAGCGCCAACCTTCCTTTTCGGTTCGGGCTTCGCGGTCTTTTTCACCATGGCCCGATTTGTCTTCAGAGCCAGCCTGATCGGAAATCCGGGTCCCCACCTGAATCGCCCACCAGCGTGCGCCCTCATCGTTGCCAAACTCGGCATCCCAACGAATTCGCCAATAGGAGGCCGGATCTTCCGTATCCGGCTCCGCTGCCGCGATTGATTTTTCAGGATTCACCCGAATGCTGGCGGCCATCGGGATCGCCACGTCCATGTCGTCGGTCAGGAGCCACGGACTGGCCGGAGGCAAGGCGCGATCGACGTAGCGTTTCTGGGTGATCAATTTCGAAATGTTCTCCCGATTGGTGGCAAAGGCTTCCCAATGCCAGAAAAGCTGGCCGCTTCCAGGCGAGCTTCCGTGGTAGGCCCGGGTCGCTTCGATCTGGCCGACCACTTCCATGATGTCCCAGCGATTGCCCTCGCCCCCACTACCCAATCGGCTCGCCGCGACTCCCGGCCAGATGTGCCGGCCGTGAAGGTTCTGGTCCTGCCACCAACGATAGAGCGTTGAGAAACTCTGCGGCCCTTCGAGTTTCCAATACAGCTGCGGCGAAAAGTAATCGACCCATCCCTCCCGGAGCCATTTTCGGGAGTCCGCAAAGATCTCATCGTAGGCATCCATGCCCTTCACGGTGGAGGGGTATCCAGGGCGCCAGATTCCGAAGGGACTGATGCCCAGCTTGACCCACGGTTTGGTCCGCTTGATTTCGGTGTAGAGATTTTTCACCAAACCGTTGACCAGTTCGCGCCGCCACTGATTGCGTCCCAACGGGACTTTGCCGTGGGCCAGCGCGTCGCCGAAGCGGTAGCGGCGAAAATTGTCATCATCGTTCAGTCCCGGTTCATCCCCCTTGGCCGGGTATGGATAGAAGTAGTCGTCCATGTGGACCGCATCGACATCGTAGCGATTCACCACATCGAAAACCACGGTCTGAAAACGATCTCGAACGAAGTCGGAGGAGGGATCCAGCCAGAGATGGTGGCCGGACTCCCGCGTCACCCAGGGATACTGCCGCGCGATGTGATTGACCGGGAGGAAGTCGCCATATTCGGCCGTGGCGGCGCGAAACGGATTCAACCAGGCGTGCAGCTCCAACCCGCGACGGTGTGCCGCATCGACGGCAAATTCCAGCGGATCCCAGAAAGGCTCCGGAGCTTTGCCCACCTTACCCGTCAGGTAGTAGGACCAGGGTTCCAACGGCGAATCGTAGAGAGCGTCGCACATCGTTCGCACCTGGAGAACGACCGCGTTGAGGTTCAGGGCCGCGGCTCGATCGAGAATATCCAACAGTTCCGCCTTCTGCTGATCGACGGGAAGTCCCGGCTTGGATGGCCAGTCGAGATTGTAGACCGTCGCGACCCAGACACCGCGAAATTCCCGGGCCGGTTCCGGCACCGAAGGCATCTCGGCGGCGTCGAGGTTTCTCCAGCGCGGCTCGTCACCGATGGCCTGCTGGATCGTGACGACAGCGGCAAACGCGAACGCCAAAGTGACGAGGTGAGAAACGACCGGGCCAAGTCGCGCACTGCAAATCCCCCGGTCTTTTGTAATCGAAAACCGACGCATCCTGGTGTTGAATGGGGTGAAGACGTCCCGGTTCCACGAGCGTCCAAATCCAACGACAACTTCAGCATACCATGGGTTCTGTAATTATCACTATTATTATCGCCGTTCCCATCCTTCTCGTGATCTTTGCGATCATGACCTACAACGGACTGGTGCAGCATCGGAATCGCTACAAGAATGCCTTCGCCCAGATCGACGTTCAGCTGAAACGCCGCCACGATCTCATTCCGAATCTCGTGGAGACCGCCAAGGGTTTCATGAAACACGAACGCGAAACTCTTGAAGCGGTCATCCAGGCCCGCAACGCCGCCGAAAGCGCCCGCCAGCAGGCCGGCGCCAACGTCGGTGATGCCGCCGCGATCCAGGGATTGGCCAAGGCCGAAACCGGACTCGGAGGCACTCTCGGCCGTCTTTTCGCCCTGTCTGAAAGCTATCCGGATCTGAAGAGCAACCAGAACATGCTCCAGCTTCAGGAGGAACTCACCTCCACGGAATCGAAAGTCGCCTTTTCCCGTCAGGCCTACAACGACTCGGTGATGAACTACAACAACAAAATCGAGATGTTCCCCTCGAATCTCGTTGCCGGCGTCTTCAATTTCGGTCCCGCCACGCTGTTCGAAGTCAGCGACGATTCGGAACGCGATTCGGTGAAGGTGGAGTTTTGATCGAAGCGGTCAGCTTTCGGCGTTTAGCGGTTAGCCTTCCTCCAGCTAAGTGCTAAATGCCAACCGCTAAAAGCTCCAAAAATGGACTTCTTCGAGCATCAGGAGCAGGCGCGCCGGAAATCCGGCATTCTCGTCTTTTATTTCATCCTCGCCGTCATCGGGATCATCGTCTCGATCTATGCGGTCGTGGTCGGGGTTGTGGTCTTCAGTGGCGAGCAGAAAGGTCCGATCCATCTCTGGCAGCCGGAGCTATTCCTGGGGGCCGCGATTGTCACGGGAGGAATCATCCTGCTCGGCAGCGGCTACAAGACACTCCAACTCAGCGCCGGTGGTTCTGCCGTCGCGAAGGAACTGGGAGGGCGCAAGCTGGACGTCAACACGACCGACTTTCACGAGCGCCGGCTTCTCAACGTGGTCGAGGAAATGGCCATCGCGTCGGGCGTGCCCGTGCCGGAGGTCTATGTGATGGACGACGAGAGCGCCATCAACGCCTTCGCCGCCGGTAAGTCCACCAGCGATGCCGTCATCGGCGTGACGCGCGGATGCATGAAGCTGCTGACCCGCGACGAACTCCAGGGCGTCATCGCCCACGAGTTCTCCCACATTCTGAATGGCGACATGCGGCTGAACCTGCGACTCATCGGCCTGCTGTTCGGCATTCTCTTCATCGCCATGATCGGCCAGATGCTCCTGCGCGGGGCCGCCAACGGCGCCCGCTACTCGCGGAGCAAGGAAAGCGGCGGCGGCGCCTTGGCCGCGCTCGCCATCGGTCTCGCCGTCATGTTGATCGGCTACATCGGTCTCTTTTTCGGAAAGCTGATCAAGGCGGCCGTTTCCCGGCAGCGGGAATTTCTCGCCGATGCCTCCGCCGTTCAGTTCACCCGCAATCCCGAAGGCATCGCCGGTGCGCTCAGGAAGATCGGCGGTCTCTCTCACGGCTCGCGGCTCCAGAATCCGATGGCCGAGGAAGCCAGTCACATGTTCTTCGGCAACGCCCTGGGGAGCAGCCTGATGGCCACGCACCCGCCGCTGGCGGAGCGCATCAAGCGACTCATGCCCAGCTGGGACGGTAAATTCTCGGCATCGGAGTTGCCCGCGATCACACCCGACGAGTCCGACGATCGTCGCGAGCAACGTGGGAGCCGCCGCGCGTCGAGCCGCGGAGCCGAAACTACCGCCGCCGCCATGACCAGCGGTCTCGCCGGAGCTTCGGAATCGGACGTTCTCGAACTGACCGAGGACGAAGCCTTCGCCAGCCTGGAACGCCTTCACCCCGAGCAGATCGACTACGGTCAGCGCCTTCATGAGGGCTTCCCCGATCATTGGATGGAGGCCGCGCACAGCGAATCCGGCGCCCAGGCGCTCCTCTTCGCCCTGCTGCTGGCGCAGGATGATCAACTGCGCGGCCAGGAACTCAGCCACCTCCGCGAAGCCACCGACGAACACACCTACCTCGCCGCCGTGAAGCTCCATCGCGAGATCTCCGGACTGCATTCTTCCGCCAAGCTGGCGCTGGTCGATTTGTCCATCCCCTCGCTTCGCCATCTCTCGCGCGAGGAGTATGAGCGTTTCCGCAATTTGATCCGCCACCTCATGGCCAGCGACCGGCAGATCGATCTCTTCGAGTTCACCCTTCAGAAAGTCATCCGCCGGCACCTGGACGTCTACTACGGCTACCAGAATCCGCTTCGCATTCGGTATCGAAAGATCGACCCGCTCCAGGAAGACGCCGCCGTCCTCCTGTCCACCCTCGCCGCCCTCGGCCATCGCGACGATCCCGAGGCCGCCCGCGAAGCCTTCCGCCACGGTGCCAGCCAGATCGAAGGTCACACCTTCACCACGCTCGCGCCGCTGCCCCTCGACCAATGCAGCCTCGAACGCATCGACCAGGCTCTCGATCGTTTCGCCGAAGGCACTCCCCTCGTGAAGCGCCGCCTCATCTACGCCTGCGGCAAATCCGTCATGGCCGACGGCCGCGTCACCAGCGACGAAGCCGAACTCATCCGCGCCATCGCCGACGCCATCGGCTGCCCCATCCCGCCGTTTGTGAAGACGGGAACTTCGGCAAATAACTAAATGTGCAAGCCAAGCAGGCAGATTGATTTCTTTTCCGAATTCCATTAGCTTTTTGCCATGCCACGGCTCTTCGAAGTTCAAGCACAGGCGGATCAGCTCTCTCCGGAAGAGAAAGCAGGGCTGGTCAGCCACCTCCTCGCTTCCTTCACGGAAGCGCCGCTGGGTCCCGATGATGAGGAACTCGCCCGCCGAATCGAAGAGATGGATTCGGGAGAGGTAAAGGGACTGACTCACGAAGAGTTCCTTAAAGCGGTCGGTCGCGGATGAAGGGTGTCATTTATCATCCCAGAGTTCCCTCCGAGGTCCGCGATGCTACCGCCTACTACGAAGCCATTTCACCACGGCTGGGTGATGGATTCTGGGAAGAATTGACCGAGGCCATCGAAAGAGCCCGAGCATTCCCCGAACTCCATCACTTTGACCCCAGCGGACTTCGGCGCTGCAACCTGAAGCGCTTCCCCTACCACTTTCTCTTCCAGAATTTCGCCGACTACATTCGGATCGTCGTGGTTCGGCATAATCGCCGGAACCCCAACTACGGGCTTCGTCGAAGGTGAGACTCCTGATTCGGCGAGTCGATTTCAGGTGAATTCCAGTTCGTCACCACCCTCGAAGCCCATATCGACCTCGCGAACGCGCTTGCGGTCGCGCACGGCTTCGACGGCCGCCCGCAGCGTTTCCACAAACTCTCCGGCACCCGTAATCCACCTCAAGTGAAGTTCCGGCGCGGTGCGATCTGAGCTGAGGATCTCGATCTGGCCGCAGCCGAACATCCGCTGAAGCAAGGGCTCGCTCAGGCTCCAGTCCTTCACCCGGTAGAGTTCGATATCTTCGTTCGCCTTGGTGAAGACACCGCTGCGGATGCGCAGGCGCTGCTTGGTCAGCGTGATCCGAAAATTGGCGATGCTGATTGCTTTCCAGATCGCAAACGGAATCGGAATCACCAGGAGGCAGGAAATCCACCACCCGAAGTTCTGCCACTGAGACGGGGTGCCTTCCCAGAGGACGGATTCGGTTTCGGCAGAAGAAGATTCAGGCGAACTGGGAGTGATTTGCGATTCCATGGGCGTTATTTCGGATACTGACAGTTTCAGACGCTGAGTTCGATTCTCAATTCACAGTTATTTTGGAACGGCACCTATTTCACTAAGACGTTTTCAGGGGAATCGTAGCCGCGCTCGCCAGAGTGCGGTTTGGGGCGTCCCTCCACCTTCTGGCGAAGGCGGCTACGTTCCCGCGTGCGGACCAGGCGTCAGCCTCAGCGTGAAACCGGCGTCCCGGCCAGTGCCGGGAGCGTTTTCCGCTAAGCCGTAACGTAGCCGCGCTCGCCAGAGCGCGGCCTGGGGCAGCAGCCCACCTTCTCGCGAAGGCGGCTACGGAACCTCCGAAAACTCTCCAAAAGACCAGTCCCAGCGCTTCTCTCCTTCCTTGTCCCATCGGGACAAACCATTGATAGCCCGGTCCTTCAGGGCCGGGTGGAGAAACACCTATCGTTTCTCGTCCCATCGGGACGATTGATCGCGTGGCTTGTCGAGGTTCGCGGCCGTGAAGCGTCCCGATGGGACGCTAGGCATTGTTGCCCCACGGTATTCCCGGCCCTGAAGGACCGGGCTATCAATCAAGCGTCCCGGACGGGACGCGGCGATTTGGAAAAAGAGGCGACCTTCGCCAATGCGTAACCGTCTCCCAAACACGGCGCGGCTACCGCACTATCAAAAATGCCCAAAAACAAACAGGGTCAGGTGCGAGACCTGACCCTGCTGGCTTGAGATTTGATCTGGAGGAAACTGAATTTACCAATCAGTTCGACTCGACGGTTTCGGCTTCTTCCTCTTCGGGCGCGCTGTCGTCGCCTTTCTTTTTGGATTTCTTGCCGGGCTTGGCCGTGAAGACGAGTTCGTCTTTCTTGTCCTTGCCTTCGCCTTCCTCCTGCTCGCGCGTGACCTTGATGAGATCGCCGTGGCGGACTTCGCCGCGCAGGAGTTTCTCGGCCAGCGGATCTTCGAGGTGTTTCTCGACCGCGCGACGCATGGGACGAGCGCCGTAGTTGGGATCGTAGCCTTTCTCGATGAGAAACTCCTTCGCGCTCTGGTCGAGTTCGAGGATCATGTCCTTCTCGGCGAGGCGATCGAGCACGGTCTGAATCTCGAGATCGATGATTTTGATGAGATCGGGACGTTCCAGCATGTGGAAGACGATCTTCTCGTCGAGACGGTTGAGGAACTCGGGTTTGAAGACGTTTTTCGCCTGCTCGAGGATCTTGCCCTTCATCCCCTCGTAGTCGGCCTCTTCGCTGCCCATCGCACCGAAGCCGAGCGAGGTCTGCTTCTTGATGAGTTCAGCGCCGACGTTGGAAGTCAGGATGATGATGGTGTTCCGAAAATCGATCTTGCGGCCGAGGCTGTCGGTGATCTGACCTTCCTCCAGGATCTGGAGCATGAGGTGCATCACGTCCGGGTGCGCTTTCTCGACTTCGTCGAAAAGCACGACTGAATAGGGACGACGACGGACGGCTTCGGAAAGCTGACCGCCCTCCTCATATCCCACGTAGCCGGGAGGCGAACCGATGAGACGGCTGCTGGTGAATTTCTCCATGTACTCGGACATGTCGATCTGGATGAGGGCATCCGGATCGCCGAACATGAACTCGGCCAGATTCTTGGCGAGATAGGTTTTCCCGACGCCGGTGGGGCCGAGGAAAATGAAGGAACCGATCGGTCGGCGCGGGTTCTTGAGGTCGGCACGCGATCGGATGAGCGCCTTGGAAATCGCCACGCAGGCCTCGTCCTGGCCGATGACGCGAGACTTGAGTTCGTCCTCCATCTTGAGGAGTTTCTCGGCCTCTTTTTCCTCCATCCGCTGGAGCGGCACGCCGGTCCACTTGGCGACCACGGCCATGATGTCGTCCTCGTTCACATCGACGATGTGTTCCTCGGTGCTGGCACGCCATTCGTCTAGGATCTCCTCAAGTTCGCGGCGTTTGGTCTTTTCCTGGTCGCGCAGGGCGGCGGCGTTTTCGAAATCCTGATCCTTGATCGCCTTTTCCTTGTTGGTGACGATCTCCTCGATCTCGACTTCGATGTCCTTGACCTCGGGCGGACGAGTCATCGCGGCGATGCGGGCTTTGGCGCCGGCTTCGTCCATGATGTCGATGGCCTTGTCGGGAAGGAATCGGTCAGTCAGGTAACGCGCCGACAGCTTGACGCAGGCGGCAATCGCTTCCGCCGAATACTGCGACTTGTGGTGCAGCTCGTACTTGGAGCGGAGTCCCTGAAGAATCTGGATGGCATCCTCGACGCTGGGCTCGTCCACTTTCACCTGCTGGAAACGACGGGCGAGCGCGGCGTCTTTCTCGATGTATTTGCGATACTCGTTCAGCGTGGTCGCGCCGACGCACTGGAGTTCGCCGCGGCTCAGGGCTGGCTTGATGATGTTCGACGCGTCCATGGCGCCCTCGGCCGAACCCGCACCCACGATGGTGTGCAGCTCATCGATGAAGAGAATCACGTTCTTGGAACGGCGAATCTCGTCCATCACCGCCTTGATGCGCTCCTCGAACTGACCGCGATACTTGGTGCCGGCGACCATCAGCGCGAGGTCGAGAGTGATCACCTTTTTCTCACGGAGCAACTCCGGCACGTTTCCGGACGCAATCTCTTGGGCCAGGCCTTCGACGATGGCGGTCTTGCCGACACCGGCTTCGCCGATGAGCACCGGGTTATTCTTGGTGCGGCGGCAGAGGATCTGGATGACGCGCTCGATCTCACCGGCGCGGCCGATGACGGGATCGAGTTCGTTTTCCTGGGCCAACTCGGTCAGATCGCGACCGAAAGCGCGCAGGGCGGGCGTCTTGGAATCTTTCTTTCCGCCCGCGACAGGTCCGAGTCCTTCTTCGAAATCACCTTCCTCGGCGTCTTCGGCGGAGAAATTCGGGTCCAGCTCGCGCAGGATCTCATTCCGGGTCCGTTCGAGGTCCACATCCAGGTTCTTCAACACCCGGGCGGCCACGCCTTCACCTTCGCGCAACAGACCAAGCAGGATGTGCTCGGTGCCGACGTAGCTGTGGTTCAAGCCCTTGGCTTCCTTGCCGGCGAGGGCGAGCACTTTCTTCACCCTGGGGGTG
>JAGRPB010000131.1 GCA_020439945.1 Verrucomicrobiia bacterium | reverse complement strand
TCTTGGAATCCACTTCGAGGAACCGGGAACGGTCGAATTGAAGGACTTATCTTGTCAGGCGGTCGATTTGCCGTCCGACTGACTTTCAAATATAATATGCGCCTAGATAGGTCACCGCACGGAGTCCGTGACTCGCTAAGAATTCCAGCCGTCATGACCGCTGTTTTGCTGAATGAATAAGGTGATCCGTATCCTCGCTTATCTTGTGCTCGTGGTCGCCGTCCTTGGGGTTGGAATTCGTATCGTTGATTCGGTTCGTTTCTCTGTGGCGAGGCCAGTCGATGCAAAGACCTGCAACTATGAAGGCTCTTGGGAGAGCGAGAGCGCTCCGATGGTGAAGGGAAGAATCCTTGCCGAATTGCCGTTACCGCTGCCGGAGGATGAACCGTTCACCGTGAAGGCGTTCGTCTACTACAATGTTACCAGCCTTTACCGTGCCGGTAGCTTTGTGCCACTGCAGATGGAAGGATTTGTTAGTGCTTCGGGAACTGTGTCCGGAGATAATGCCGATGATCCTGTCAATCTTCCGCCTCGGATCACCTTCAAATCCAAGGGAGGTGCTGGTGGCGATCAAACTATCGACTACGTTTCAACCGCAGACGGTCAATTCACACGGATAACCGGTGGCTATCGATCATCATCGCCTTACGACATCGGGACATTCACGTTGAAGAAAATGCGATGAATCAGACCGGGATCATAATTGGCGTGCTTTGAAACGATGAATCAAGAATTTGACAATTCTGACGCGGTGAACGCATTGATTGAGCGGGGAGCCCATCCGCTGACGCTGCTCATCCAGGAGGTTCGGCGGACGATTCTCTCGGTAAATCCCACGATCACCGAGGGCGTGAAATGGAATTCACCCAGTTTCTATCGTCACGGATGGTTCGCAACCATCCGAGCTTTTCGCCCCGACAAGATAGAGGTCATATTTCATCACGGAGCCAAAAGGAAGGATGACTCCCCCGCAAAAACGAGCATTCAGGCGCCCAGCGGTTTTCTGCGATGGCCGTCGCCAGATCGCGCGATCGCTACACTCACCAAGGACGATGCCACTGAGGCTTTTCTACCCATTCTGGCGAAGGTCGCCGCGGATTGGGCGAAGATACAAATCCAAACGGAATCCCCATAATTGCCTTCGTTGTCGACACGGCGTGATTTGCGCCGAAAAAGTGACGGCATTGACTTCGGCGCTGCGAAGTTTTTCTCGGGAAAGATGAAAAAGATGATCGTGTTTGGGAACTCCGGATCAGGGAAGACCACCCTGGCGAAGGAGTATGCAAAGAGATATGGCTTGGTTCACCTCGATCTGGACAGCATCGCGTGGAAAGAGGACCAGCCCGGTGTCCGCGAAGATTTGGAAACGAGTGTCGGAATCTTGAAAGATTTCATGAACGGGAATCGATCATGGATTGTGGAAGGTTGCTATTCCACCCTGATCGAAATCGCGTCGACCGAAGCTGACGAGTTGGTCTTCATGAACCCGGGAATTGCCGTGTGTCGGCAGAACTGTCGATCCAGACCCTGGGAAAGCGAAAAATATCCGTCCAAGGAAGCTCAGGATGCCAATCTCGGGATGCTCCTGGATTGGGTGGGGCAGTATGAAACCCGCAACGACGAATTTTCCTACAGTGAGCATCGTCGCCTCTTTGATGAATTTCCTCGTCTCAAAACTGAGGTTGGGGCCAATCTCGATTGGCGGGTCACGTAGCGACTGAGAGTATCTTGATGGGGCGAGTGTCTCTTTTTGCTCCGAAATTCACATCAATCGCGCCCCGGCTTCGGCGAGGGGGCTGCGCTCACCGCGCTCGAGGGTGACGTGGGCGCTGCACGGCTGGCCGCGCAGGCGTTCACGGGTGTAAACGAGGCCGTTGCTGCGGCGGTCGACGTAGGGATTGTCGATCTGCTCGGGATCGCCCACCATCACCAGCTTGGAACCGCGAGCCATGCGGGTAACGATGGTCTTGGCCTCCAGTGGAGTGAGTTGCTGGGCTTCGTCGAGAATGAAGAATCGGTTTGGAATCGACCGTCCCCGGATGTAACAGAGCGCCTCGACTTCGATGAGTCCGGAATCGAGGTAGGGCTGATAGGGCTTCTGCGGCGGTCCGCCGGCCGCGAGGGGATTCGCTCCACCGGACTTCCTGGGTTGTTTGCGGGCCCGTTCGCTCCGCTCGGGCGGGGTGAGGAGGAACTCGAGGGCATCGAAGATGGGTTTGAGCCAGGGATGCAGCTTTTCATCGAGCGATCCCGGCAAAAAACCCAGGGTGTCGCCCAGTGGCACCACCGGTCGGCTGACGGTGACGCCGGCGTAGTCGCCCGACATGGTGGCGTGCAGGGCGGAGGCCACGGCGAGCAGGGTCTTTCCGGTACCGGCCTGGCCGTAGCAGGTGACCATTGAAATATCCGGATTCAGCAGGGCGTCGAGGAAGCATTGCTGGCCCAGGTTGAGCGGGCGGATGGTGGCGCCTTTCTGAACCCGGAGACAGTCGGGAATCCGCAGGCGGGTGAAGGCGTTTTTTCCCACGACCCGGGCGGGCATGGTGCGTTTTTCCCCGGCGCGGAGCAGGACATACTCGTTGGCCGCGAGATCGGGCAGGTGGCGGGTGGCGAGATCGAGATCGCCGCTGCTGGCGAAACGCTGGAGTTCGCTCGGTTCGATTTCCAGGGTGATCATCCGGCGCGCGGCGGCACTGTCGTTTTCGACCTTGTCGTTGAGATAGTCGTCGCAGGGAACGCCGAGGGCGTGGGCCTTGAGCTGTAGGTTCAGGTCCTTGGTTACGAGCACGGCGGGCGCGGGATTGATCTGGCCGATCACCCGGGTGCAGAGCAGCAGGCGGTGGTCGGGACTGTCGACATTGGTAAGCACTTCCCGGAAATGCTCGACGGCGCGCTGGGCGCGGCGGTCATCGGGATTGCAGTTCACCAGCCTGACGGTGCCGCCCTCGCCGGTGGGGATGCCGCGGGTGGCCTGCTCGGGGTGGGCGGAGAAGAGTTCGGCGAGTTGTCGGTGAACGGCGCGGGCATTGGCGCCGCGTTCACTCTGCTCGTTCTTGAAGCGGTCCAGCTCGCAGAGTACCTCGATCGGCACGCAGACGTGATTGTCGGCGAAGCGATGGATGCACTCGGGATCGTGGAGGAGAACGTTGGTATCGAGAATGAAGTTTTTCCCGACGGAAGAAGGTGCCTTGAGCCCGTCGAAAGTCTGTTTTTTGACGCGAGGACCGGCGGTGGATTCACCGGAGGAATCTCGCCCTCGGGAAGTCGAGGTGCGGTTTCGGGTTCCGTTCGCAGTTCGTTTTGATTGCTGAGATTCGAAAAGTTCGGTTTGGCCGGGGAAGGCGTTCAGATCAGCGATCGGAGGTTGGCTCATGGTTGTTGGTTTGGAGTGGTACGGAGAGAAAAGACGAATTGGCTCGAAGCCTGTGGAAAGCGGTCGAAACGGGCGAAGATCAGCCGTCTAGAATTCGAGAGGTTGGGAGGTGAGGGCGGGGTGATGGCATGGGCGGCGTCCGGTTTCGAGATTCGCCATCAGATCAAGCACGTTCTGTTCCAACGCCGGTAGAGCGGTGCCTGGGGGCTCGACGTCGATGTCGTGGACGTGCCAGTAGGTGACGCGGTGTTCCCAGTCGGGAAACCGGAGGCGGAGGGCGGGACGGTGTTCCGCTTCGTTGACGCAAATAGTCAGCCGGGCATCCCAGAGGTCATCGAATTCGATCCGGGCCGGTTTCCGGCGGGTCATGGCCACCGGGATATTGCGCAGCTCGAGCGCCCGCTCGGCGTGGTGGGAGAGATCGTCGGTGGCGAGGTGGGGGGAGAAACCTCGCGACTCCGCGCGCCAGGGGAGGCGCCGTTTGAGAGCTTCGTGATTGAAGACAGCTTCGGCGAACCGGCTTCGGTAGAAGTTGCCGGAACAAACAAAGAGGAGGGTATCGGCATTCTGCGTCATCCCTGACCATCTCGCGGTCCTTCGCACAAAAACAATTTAAGGATTGTTAAGTTTTCGACGCAATAAAAATCTCTAGAATTTTCGGAATTTTTTAGGTTGACCGAACTCAGCGCTTGAAGCGGTTGATCCTGAGCGCGTTAGCGTTTCTCGATCGAGAACAAACCGGATTCCCCGCCTGAAAGATAGGCGCCGGAGACGATTTCCTGGCTCGGTAGCACGACGCCTTTGAAGCCGAAAACGATGGCATCCGGTCGATCGATCAACCGCCCGGTCACCAGTCCCGTTCTGGGATTCACGTTCACGATGAGGCGTTCGGGCCCGTAGTAAACGATGCGATTGGAGGTCTGCCAGGTAATGGCGAAGTCCGCGGATGTGGCGCCTCCCAGTCCCGGGCCGAGGAACCGAACCCACGCGTTGTAGAGGTTGTCGGTCAGGCCGGGAAGTGCGATTTCTCCGCGAGGAACGGGAGTCCAGGCATTGCCGACCACCCCGAGAGTGGCCGAGACACCGGCAGGGTAGATGGTCCGCGAAACATTGGCGCCCTTTTCCCAATGCCAGAGGCCATCGACCTGACTGGGGTCGCCCGTCGTGCCCCGGAAGGCGAGTTTTCCGGCGAGATAACCCCGCCCGCGACCGCCGTGTAGCGGGCGATAGAGCGACCATTCGGCCGAGCGGGAGACGTGGCCGGTGAGTGGTGTCCGGGTCCCGTCGGCGAGTGTGAAAAGTCCGGAGCAGCTGCCCAGGAAGTTCACCCGCAGGTTGCCACAGCCGTCTCCGGCCGGTTCGATGGAGGAATCGGCGCCATCGGGGGCGAGCATGACCAGGTTGTAGAGCCCTTCCTGCGGACAGCGCTCGTTCCGATTGAAGTTCGGTCTGCGCTGGGCGTCGAGATTGTGGGTGTTTCCGTCCAACTCGATGGTGCCGGCCAATTGGTAGCTGTCTTCGAGAATATCCGTTACCGATTTCAACTGAAGCTCCACCACGCCGTCGGTAGTGCCTCCCCGGGGAATCGTGAATTGGGCGTGGCCGTTTTCATCGAGACTTCCCCGGAAGGCGCGCCTTTCCCCATCGATTTCGAAAACACCACTGACCACTCCGGAACGAGCCAGGATCAGACTGAGGAGCCCTCCGTTCGGTTCACCCATGGACGTGAGTCCCGCGTATCGACCGGCGGCGGCGGCATCCCAGTTTGCGTCCGTCAAATCCGGCGCATCGGCGGGCGGATCGGGCACATCGGGTCGATCTCGAAGTCCGGGATCCTCGCTACCGGGATAGGGAGTGTCGGTGGAGGGAGCGAAACGAAGACCGCCGGAGGTATCGACATTCAGGAAATGCCCGACCGCGATTTGCTGAGATTGAAAGACGACGCCGGAGAAGGGCCAGCGCTGGCGGGAGTCTGGATCGAACCAGAATCCGTTCAATCCTCCGTTGGTGGCGCTCACGGACGCCCGGAGACGTTCGGGACCGTGGAAGACGATCTGATGATTGCTCATCCAGGTGACCGCCTTTTCCATCGCGCCGCCTTCCGGTCCGGACGGTCCGGACATCGTCAGGCAGGCGTTGTAGTCGTCGTCAGCGAGAGAGGTGAGCGCCGGTTGTCCGGGTGCCGGTTTTTCGTAGGCACTGCCGAGCGCCCAGACTTCGATATCGAAGCCGTCGGGGTATCGCGGTTCGCGGGGATCGGCCGGCTTTTTCCATTGGGTCACCCCATCGAAATCGCTGATGTCCGGATCGAGATCACGAAACACGATCCGACCGCCGAAATGCCCGCGCTCGCCGGCGGAGGGGCGGTAGAGCCAGGTATAGAGAGAAAATTCGTCCTCCGATGAGAGACAGGCACTCTCCGTGAACCGGGTGCCGTCGCCGAGGATACCGACGAGGCGCAACATGCCGCGGGGATTGATGGAAACCGTGGACCACCCATCGCCCCCGGGTTCCGTCGCACCGCGACCGGGCAACGCGGGAAGGATCATGGTGTAGAGACCGTTGGGTGCGGTCGGTCCGGGTTCCAGGCGCGGAAGCTCGGCGACGGTGGTGATATCTCCCCAACTGACCGTGCCGCGAATAATTTCGCCCTGATTGGCGGTGGTTTGGTAGAGTTGAAGATCGCAGGAAATCATCGAGCCGTCGCGTTGGCGAACCTCTCCCTGGAACCGGCCCTGATCGTCCATCACGCCCCGGATCACGGCTTTCCTGCTATCCAGACAAAGTGAAGCGCTGAACGGTCCACCCAGTCCCGATCCGTTTCTGGCTCGGGAGAGGGAGAGTCGCGTGACACCGCCGAGGATGGTGTATTCGTCGCCGGCGTCTCTGAGCAGGCCGTCGTAGAGCCCGCTGGCCTCATCGTTCCAGGTTGTCAGTGGATCGGCGGCGGGGGTGCCAGCCTCGACGATGGGAGTGTCGGTGCCTTTCGTCTCCGTTCCCGAATCGGCGAGCCCCGGATCCGGGTTGCCGAAATCGCCAACGCCGTCCTCATCCT
This sequence comes from Verrucomicrobiia bacterium, assembly GCA_020439945.1. Lineage (GTDB taxonomy): Bacteria > Verrucomicrobiota > Verrucomicrobiia > Verrucomicrobiales > DEV007 > JAEUHH01. The sequence continues at coordinate 9,727 of JAGRPB010000131.1, read as the reverse complement.
CGGCGCGGACCCAGTAGAAGTAAGCCAGATCGGGAGTCACGCCACTGTCTTCAAACATCGAGACACCCGTTCCGACGCTGCCAACCTCGCTGGCGGCCGAAGGATTCCGAAATGGGTGGCGGAAAATTCGGAAGGTGCTGGCACCGGAATCGGTCCAGGTTACCACGATCTTGTCGGGGAAATCCCCATCGGTGGCATCGACGCCGCCAACGGGGCCGGGCACTTCCTTTTTCGTGATTTCGTTGTCGTTGCTCGTGCTGGCCAGACTCAAGTTGCCCGCGGCATCCATCGCTGACCCTGGGGGGATGCTCGCCGTGATCACTCCTTCGCCGGTCATTCCCGCAACGGAAATCTCAAATTCCCGTCCCGGAATGCCACCATCGGCCACTGAAGCAGCTCCTCCGATGAGGGTGCCGTCCAGATCGATATCGACATCGTCGGAATTGAAGCCCGTTACCGCTTCCGAAAACAGGGCCACAAAATCAACGGGCTCCTCGATGGTTGGATCCGCTTGCGTTGGACCCTGGTCGATCGTCACGGACGGGGGCGTGGAATCGATCACGAATCCCATGGCCTCGGTGAGAGGACTGAGGTTTCCCGCAGAATCGCTGGCCGAAGCCGTTACCTCGTGATTCCCGTCGGGCAGAGGATCAGTCGTGATCATCCAGGGACTGTTCGCGACTCCCTGGCCGATCGCGTTTCCTTCGGAATCGAAAAGCACGACAAGCGTTCCGGGTTCGGCGTCGCCGGTGAAGGTGGGGGTGGAGTGATTCGTCAGCCCATCGGTGGCATCGGTGCCGGTATCTTCACCGGCCGCGAAGGAAGGCATGGAGGGAGAATTCGGAGCGGTAACATCGATCGTGACTTCCAATGGGGCCGAAAGATTTCCGTCATTTCCCGCCAGATCGCTCTGTCGGGCGGAGAACGTGGTCACCCCTTCTGGCAGATTCGACGTTGCCAACGACCAACTGCCGTCGGACAACACCGTGCCGATCGGATTGCCGTCCTGAAAGAGTTCGACTTCACCGGGTTCGGAAGAGCCCATGATCACCGGAGAGGTGTTTTTCGTGATGGCGTCGGTGGTCGATGTTCCGGTATCGGTTTCGGGTGTCAGACCGAGATCGAAAGGCGCCGGAGGAGGCGTGGAATCGAACTGGATTTCCAGGGTTTGATCGCTCGCCACGCTGAAATTCCCGGCGGCGTCCTCGATGTAGGCGACGACCGACTTGGTTCCGTCACTTTGGGCGGGAAGGTCGAGGAGCCAGTTGGCGTTTACTTCTTGTTCGTAGACGTCGATTCCGTCCACAAAGATGTGAACCCTGGTGCCTCCGGATTCGAACAAGGAGAACCCTCCCAGCTTCGGTGTCAGATCGTTGGTGATCAGGTCACTGTTCGAGACCCCGCTGTCACTGGATGGATCGAGGCGGAATGAAAAAACCTTTGAGGGTGGGATCGTGTCGATCACCAACGCAATCGGTGGTGTGGTCAAACTTGAATTTCCCGCAATGTCAAAGCATCTGGCGGTGACAGAATGTGAGCCCAAAGGGAGCGACGTGGACGCCTGAGAGAACCATCCATCCGAAACGCCTGATGCGATTTCAATCGAACCAGCTCGAAATATTCTCACGGTCGTGCCGACTTCCGCGTGGCCCTCGAAAACGGGGGTGGTGACATTGGTGAGCCCATCGCTGTCGGAGAAACCTCGATCGCTTTCTGAGGCGAGAGAAAAATCTGACGGCGCCGAGGGACGAGTCCGATCAATAGTAACATCCAAAGACAGCCCCGGTGAGCTGAGGTTGCCTGCCTCATCTTCCTGTCGGGCCGCCAGGGTGTTGATTCCGTCCTCCAGCAGGTCGGTGGTTATCGTCCAGGTTCCCCCGCTGACGCTTCCGCTACCCACGAGCACATCGTTTGCGGTTAGGCGAATGAGTTGTCCATCAATGCCACTTCCGGTGATGACAGGAGTCGCGATATTCGTGATCAAGTCCGAATTCGAATCGCCTGAATCACTGGCCGCGGACAACATGGGGGCTCCGGGAGGCGGGGGAGGCGTGAAATCGAATTCCACGGAAACTGCCGCGGAGACTGGGCCCGCGTTTCCCGCCAGATCGGTGGCCCGGGCAGAGAAATCCAGGACACCTTCAGTGCTGACATTGGCGGGTATTTGAAAAGATCCGGAAATCGCCGTTCCGGAGGCGACCGGGGAACCCTCAAGAAACAGATCGATAGAAGTGCCCGATTCCGCGTTTCCTTGGATCCGCGGGCGGGATTCGTTGGTGATGCGATCGGTATTGGAGATGCCGGAATCACTGGATGAAAGTAGCGTCAATGAATTCGGCGCGGCGGGAGCGATCGTGTCGATTGTCACGGGCAGTGGCAGTGACGGGCCGCCGGCGGTGGTGCTGGCAACGATTTGATGCGGTCCGTTGCCGAGTGTACTGGCGGTGATGATCCAAATGCCGGCTCCGTTTGTCGTGCCGGTCCCAATCACACCGTCCAGATTGCTGCTGAGGGTGACTAGTGTTCCGGGAGTGTCTTGTCCGGTAAAAGTTGGGGTCTGGATATTGGTGACATTGTCAAAATTCAGCGCTCCAGAGTCCGAGCTACTGAGAAGATCGGGCTGTGACGAGGGGGGGGAATCGCCAATGATGGTGAACAAGCCACTATCGGCCGTTTGGGTTCCGTTCAAAGTTACCCGAATCATGAAATCGTTACCCGCGGGCAAACCGGTGGGAACCGCAATTGACTGAGTTCTCTTTATTCCCGAATAACCGCTGCCCAGATTGGTAACGAAAACTCCTCCCTTGTACAGATCGACGCTGACCGTATGGCTGTAGTCCGCGCCACTCCAAGTGATGGATTCGAGGTCGCCCTGTGTCCAGGTTGCTCCCGGCGTTGGTACTTGGACGTCGAATGGAGTTCGAGTACGCAGGACGGCTCGACCGGAAGCTTCCTCGAGAATAAAGGGGCCGTTTCTGGCCCCAAGCCCCGGATGCGTCCCGTTGAATCCTGTTCCCAGCGTTCCAAGGTAGCCGCCGGAAACATACCGTTGATCGGATTCGGTATCGCCAGTCGCATTGTAGCCATTGACTTGACCTGTGCGAGCGTTTTGATATTCAACGGCGGGATTGGAATAGTAGGGTATTCGAGTGCCATTTCCCCAGCCCCAGTCATAGGCCATGATGGTGCGGACTCTCGTTCCGGCCGGAGGATCAAGTCGCCACCCATAGGCGTATCTCGAGGTTGAGGAATCACTGCTGGAATCGCCCCACGAATGATAGGTTCCGATGTTGTGACCAAGTTCGTGAGCGAAGGTGATTCGGCTTGATGTCATGTAGTCGCGGGCGGTAACCGAGGATGTCCCTGGCCGGTAGGCGATTCCGGCCGACCCGTCAGCTTGGCGAATCACAAACGACTTCAAGTCCGCTCCCAATTCATTCGCATAGTCGGATACCGCATTCAGCTCCGGATCGGAGGCACCGGTGTTGTTCAGGTATCCCAATTCGTCCGAACTGCTCATGCTGCCAGAAACATCGCCCGGGTACTGGTAGACTGGGTCTTCAATCGTACCCAGCAGCATCATTTCGGTCTGAGTTACTTGGCTATTGGCAAAGGCCGAATTCATGCGATCAACCGAAGCGATAATGCGCGCTTCGATCTGAGCATATCCTCCGTCGGCGGCTCGCGCCTGCATCCCGTAGCCCACCACAAGATCGATAGTGACATAACCCGAGGTGTCGGTGACAACCTCTCCGGAACCCTCCTCTTGCACGGTCGAATTCGACGGGCTTGGATTGCCCGCCGAGGCGCTCAATTCTTCATCAACCGGAGAACCTCCGCAGTCCTGAGTCATGCTCGCGTGATCCAACTCACGCACGATCATATACCCCGACTCGTGAATCCGATACTCGATGTGCTGGTCGATATCGTATCTGGCGACCGTTCCGTGAATGATCCCGTCATGATAGACGAACTGAACATCACTGGTTTCCGGTTCGCCTTCGACTTCGCCCTTGAGCGTCTGAGTCGTTCGGTTGCGTTCAAATATGCGATCGAATCGAATCGACAGTGAACTCCCGTCTGGAAGCGGAGCCAAGAGACGGCCCGTGGTTCCCGCGATTACTCGGTCGAGCGAAGTCCTGTCAAACACCATGCGACGGCCTTCGAGCGTATGTAGGTCGGTCTCTTCCGCCAGAAGTGAAACGCGACCGTCAACAGGGCTCTGCGCAAGGATGGCGGGCTCAGCTTTCTGCGCTTCTCGGGCAACGTCTCGCTCGCGAGGCACCCCATAGCGGCGCTCGGCGTTTTTCCCTCTGGGATAGGGAATCACTTTCGTCGGCACGCCGACCGTTTGGAATGGAGAATTCGGGGGAAGCGGCGGGGGAACCGGCAGTGCTGAGTGGGCTCCGGGCGCTGCCACGGTTTCCAGAGTTTTGGTCGTCGAATCATCCACAGATTGAGATTCGGCGATCAGCGTCTGAGGCGTTGAGATTCTTGGACTCCCATCTGGTCCGGCTTCATTGGAACCACGGCGTGAGGGCAGCCATATCAGCCAAGCAACAATTAAAACTAGAATGAGAACGGCAATTCCCAGGGGGGCCATTCGATTGCGCCAAATCATCTCATGATACTAGCGAGAGCCGCGGCAATTGCGCAAGCCTAACTGATAAAAATATCCGGTTAGGATTTTGCCCGAATAAACTCACTTTTCGTTTCCCTGTTGACCATAGTAGGCGCCAGGGCCGTGCTTCCTCAGAAAATGCTTTCGAAGGATGTGGTCGGGCAACGCAATTTGATCGGGATGCAATTGCCAGGTTCCCAGCGCCATTTCGCAGCAGACCTCCAAGGCGACCGAGTTCTTCACCGCATCGAGCGCATTTTTCCCCCAGGTGAAAGGGGCGTGGAATGCCTGAAAACACGCTGGCATTTTCACGGGATCGATTTCCAGGTTGCGAAATGTCTCCACAATGGCCAAACCGGTGTTTGCCTCGTAGTCTTCGGTGACTTCTTTCTCAGCAAGCTCACGAACCACCGGCACGGTCCCAAAAAAGTGATCGGCATGAGTGGTGCCGTGGCAGGGGAGTTCGCGACCGGCTTGGGAGAACTGCGTCGCGTGAACGGAGTGGGTGTGACAGATGCCCCCGATGGCTTCGAATTCCTGGTAGAGGATGCGATGGGTCGGTGTGTCGGAGGAAGGATTGAGGTCGCCCTCGACCACCTTCCCATCGAGATCGACCACCACCAGTTTCTCCGCTGTCAGGTCGGCATAGGAAACGCCGCTCGGCTTGATCACAAACATTCCCTGATCGCGATCGATCCCGGACACGTTGCCCCACGTGAGCCGAACGAGCCCTTCGCTCTCCAGCATGAGATTTGCCTCGAGCACCTGTTGCCGCAGTTCTGGAAAAAGCATCGTCGTGACTCTTGGTTTCAGTTGACCCTGCAAATCCTCCGCGCCACTCCCTCTCAGCGCGAGATCTTTCTCCACTCAACCCTGCCTCTGTTCCTGCCGGATCGAAATCAGCTCCTTCATTACATTGTCGATCTTGCCGCTCCACTCTGACGTCCCAAACGCATCGTGAAGGGTGCGATACAGCCCATACAGTCTTTCATAGATCGCCTGGTTTTCCGGAATTGGCTCATAAACCCGCTCCCGCATCCGGCACACATTTGCCTGCGCCTCCGACAGCCCGATTTCTCCGCTGGAAATCGCCCCGAAAATGGCGGCACCGAGAGCGCAGGTTTGATCGCTGGCCGCAACCTTGAGTGGACGGCCGATGATGTCGGCGTAGATCTGCATCAATGTGGCGTTCTTCACGGCGAGCCCACCGGTGTTCACCACTTCCTCGACGGCAACCCCGTATTCTTCCATCCGCTTGATGATCGTCAGCGCGCCGAAGGCGGTGGCCTCGATCAGGGCTCGGTAGATCTCGTGGGCCTGGGTGTGGAGCGTCTGGCCGAGGATCAATCCGGTGAGGCGAACATCGACGAGGATGGTGCGATTGCCGTTGTTCCAATCGAGCGCCAGCAGTCCGGTCTCGCCCGGTTTCAGCTTGGCGAGTTCGGCTTCCATGTTGATGAACTTTTCATCCTGCGTCGCGCCGTAGCTGTCCGGCACGAGGTGATTCACGAACCAAAGAAAGATATCGCCGACCGCGGATTGACCGGCCTCGATGCCGTAGCAACCCGGCAGGACGGAGCCATCGACCACGCCACAGAGTCCGGGAATGTCGGCGAGATCCTCGGAATCGGGCCAGACGGTGATGTCGCAGGTGCTGGTGCCTAGAATCTTGGTCAGGGTGCCTTTCTTGACCCCCGAACCCACTGCGCCCATGTGAGCGTCGAACGCGCCAACGGCAACGGCGGTTCCGGGAGCGAGTCCCAACTTCGTTGCCCACTCAGCGGTGAGGCCTCCGGCCCGGGTGTCGGCGCTGACTGCTTCGTTGTAGAGGCGATCGCGCAATTCGGCGAGTTTCGGATCGAGCGAAGCGAGGAATTCCTTGTCGGGAAGTCCGCCCCATTCAGCGCAAAACATCGCCTTGTGTCCGGCGGAGCAAATACCGCGCGACATCTGGGCGGGATCGGTGGTGCCGGTGAGCACGGCGGGAATCCAGTCGCAATGCTCGACCCAGGAATGCGCCGCCTCGAAGACTTCGGGATCGACCTTGAGACAGCGCCAGATTTTCGACCACCACCATTCGGACGAATAGATGCCGCCACACTTGGCCAAATACTCCGGCCGCATCTCGGCGGCCTTCTCCGTGATGGCCGCAGCTTCGGCGTGCGCGGTGTGATCCTTCCAGAGCCAGACCTGGGCGTTGAGATTGTCTTTGAACTTCGGGAGCACGCCGAGCGGGGCGCCTTCGGCGTTCACGGGAATCGGGGTCGAGCCGGTAGTATCGACGCCGATTCCGATGACTTCCTCGGGTTTGAAATCGGGCCGTTTTTCCTTCGTCTGAGCGATCGCGCCGCGAATGATCTCTACGAGCCCGTGGAGGTAGTCCTGAGGATTCTGCCGCGCGACATTCGGGTCCGACGGATCGGTCAGGATGCCGAGCGTTCCGGAGGGGTAGGGATAAACGGTGGAACCCAGTTCTTCACCCGAGTCGAGATCGACAAGAAGCGAGCGGCAGGAATTGGTTCCGTAATCGAGACCGATGGCGTAGCGGGGCATGCGCCTGTTTTAGGCCACGGAATCGGGTCGCTCAAGCGAGGAATTGGTCAAGAATTGCCGTCGGATTGCGGCATCGCGCCAGATCGAGAAAATTCTGCTAACCACTGACTGGAAACGGCATCTTTAACAGGGTCACGTCTCGGACATAACCCTGTTTGGTGGTTCGTCCTTCGGTTTTTCAGGGGAAAACCACGATCCGCAAATTTCTCAACGAGGCACCGGGCGTCAGCACGATCTTATTAGCCCCATCGGTGCCCAGTGGCCCTCGGATCATCCCGATCTGATTGCCGAGAGAAAACGAAATGAACTCGGGGCGAACCTCGGCCGAGAACTTGTGCCATCGCGCGGGCTCCAGAGGTTTGAACACAAACGGTCGGACGAATTGCTTGATCTGCTCGCCCTCGAGAAGTCGACGTTTCACTCGCATTCCGACCGAGTTGGCGTTGTAGCGATGGAGGGAATCGAATTCGCGGAGAAAGAGAGCAAAACCGTGGGGCGCGTCGCTGAGAGGATTGTCCGCACTTTCGGGTGCCAGCATGACCTCTCCTGAAAGGCGAAAGGATCGGCCCTCGGTTCGGTAGAGATTGATCCAGGCCGGTTCGCGGCAGGTGAGGGATCCGTCGGAACTCACTTGGAAAAACTCGAGCTGATGGCCGCTGAAAGGCTCTCCTTCCGGCGAAGACAACATGACTCCGTTGACAGCCGGCTTGACGAGCCCGAAGTCGATCGCAGGCGCACCTGGAATGGTTTTCAGCTTTTGCCGTAGCTCTTTCGTTTCGGAGGCGTCCTTCGGCACATAGGATGCCAGCGCGTCCCGGAGACTGTTTCTGTCGCTGAGTGGATCTCCGAAAAGTGAGGCGATCTCGGCATGCGATTGGGCTTCGGTCTGGATTTCGCCCACGACCGGATAGAGGACAAAGCCGTGGATCCTCACTTCTCCTGTGACGCGACGAATGGCCAGCTTTTCGGCATTTGGATATTTGAGAAGCGGAACGATGAAAGTGTCGGTCTGGGCTTCCCGGCCGAGGGCGACCACATTTTGAAACAGGTCTACCGCCACCGTTTTGCCTTCGCCATCGAGGAGTTGCACCGAAAAATCCGAATCGGCTGTGGATTGGTAGGTCAGGCTGAGTGCCAGGTCCTGTTGAAGAATCGTCCGGTCCAGATCCACTACCAGTTTGCCCATGCCGCTCGGGAGTTCTGCCGCCGCTCTCCAATAGCCGTTTCCGGAGTCGAACTCGCCGTCTTCACTTTGCACCGTTCCCGCCCACTCGGGAAGCGCTTCGGGAGAGATCTCCGATGGCTCAAACAGAGTGAAACGGTACTCGGCAATCGCCGGGATGATGCTTTCGTCCGCCGAATTGGAGATCTGGACCAGCCCAAAAAGCGCCGCGTAGCAAAAGCCGGATAGTGCTGGTTTCATGGTAGCGCTGAGGTGGTGGAGGAATCCCGAACCTTCCCGCGATTCTTTTCCTGCTATCCGTCTTTGGGAGGAAAGAGTCGAGATTGATAGGAAAAAGGATAGGAACTCGATGTCGAGAATGCGAGAACCAATTATTCGAATGGGCGTAGAATCGACTTCAGTCGATTCCTGTGATGCGGCTGAAGCCACATCTACGTCAGGCGAGCAACCCGGGAATGACATGGGCACCGTCGACGCCGGTCAGACGCGCATCGAGGCCCTGGTATTTGACCGAGAAGCGCTCGTGATCGATACCGAGGTTGTGAAGGACGGTGGCGTTGAGGTCGTTGATGTGGACCGGATCCTTCACGATGTTGTAGGCGTAGTCGTCGGTCTCGCCGTAGTCGATGCCAGGCTGGAAACCTCCGCCTGCCACCCAGGTGGAGAAGCAGCGGCCGTGGTGGTCGCGGCCATGATTGTCCTCGGTGAGTTTGCCCTGGCTGTAGATGGTGCGGCCGAATTCTCCGCCGAAAATCACGATGGTATCGTCAAGCATGCCGCGCTCCTCGAGATCGCGCACTAGGGCGGCGGCGGGCTGGTCGACGGATTCGCAGTTGGTTCGCAGGTCCTTGGGAAGATTGCCATGCTGATCCCAGCCGCGATGAAATAGCTGGATGAAGCGAACGCCACGTTCGGCCATGCGGCGGGCGAGGACGCAGTTGGCCGCGAAGCTGCCCTTCTCCCGCGACTTGGGACCGTAGTTCTCAAACACGTAATCGGGCTCGTCGTCCACGCTCATCAAATCCGGCACCGAAGACTGCATCCGAAAGGCCATTTCATACTGGGAAATCCGCGACTGGATCTCGGGATCGCGAACGGTGGCGTATCGTTCCTGGTTCAGCGAACCGAGGCCATCGAGCATGGTGCGCCGCAGGTCGCGATCGATGCCCTTGGGATCGCTGAGATAGAGAACGGGATCATTCCCGCTGCGGAACTGGACGCCCTGGTGCTGCGAGGGCAGAAACCCGGCACCCCAGAGGCGGGAGTAGAGGGCTTGGCCCGGACGGGCCCCGACCGAAATCATGGTCACGTAGGCGGGCAGGTTGTCAGAGAGGCTGCCGAGTCCGTAGGAGAGCCACGATCCCATGCTG
>JAGRPB010000130.1 GCA_020439945.1 Verrucomicrobiia bacterium | reverse complement strand
CCGGCCTCCTTGTAGGCCGCCGTCGCTCGGGCCATGGCTTGAAGGGCTTCGGGCGATTCCGTCCACGTCGTCGGGAGAAAGGTGGTGACCCCCTCTTTCAGTTTCGCCTCCGCAAAGGTGTGCACCGCCTCGGGCGTGGCCTGGAAAAGATCGACTCCGTTGGCGCCGTGGGTATGGATATCGATGAACCCGGCAAAGGCGAGCAATTCCCCGCCGCCGTCGAAAACGACCTCGACTCCGGAAGGGGATTCTCCCGCTTCATGGATGGCGACGATCAAACCCTCTTCGCCGGTCTCAATCGAAACCGGCCGCAATTCTTCGTTGGGAGTGACGAGCTGTACGTTGGCGATGAGCGAATTCATTTCCGCCATCGTAGACCAGCCATCGAAGGACCGCCACACCGTTGGCTGGTGCGATCGTGCCATTGGCCAACACTCACCGCGTGCGGACGCTGACCCAGGGATCGAAGAGGGGCATCATCAGGGTGGCGGCGGGATTGTGGATGATCTGGAACTCCACGCTGCCGCCGGGGAAGTAGTCGCGGGAGATCCAGGCGATGCCGTCGCGATCCGGACGGCGAACCTGGTAGTCGGATTCGGCGGTGCCGGGACCATTGCGAAAACGCACATAGAGCCGCCGCATCGGTAGCTTGCGGGCGGGATCGGTATCGTCGGCAAACCGGATGCGGATCCCGTATCGGTTGGCTTCGTTGACCAACTGACCCCGGAAACGGGGCAGTTTGTCGAGCCACTCGCGCTCGTCGGCCACGATATCATCCAGCTTTCGGAAAAACGCCGCGATGGCGGTTTCCAGATCGTAGCCGGCCGCCTGAAAGGTATCTTGCCAGAGCGCGATGCCGTTCAGTCCGGTCGGTGCGTCATCGCGACCAAAGGCGCGAACGATTTTCTCGGGAGCATCTTCGCCCCAGGTCTCGATCACGGCGGCGCTGAAAACCTCACCGAGCGGATAGACCCACTCGGGAGCGAATTCCTCGGAAAGCCGGGCACTGCTGGCGAGATCCTCGAAACGAATCCGTTCTCGATCATGGGCGACAGCCGCCACCCGACGAATCTGCGGCAATTCCTCCGGTGGACGGAAGAAGCGGTATTCCACCCAGGATGCGAGTCCCTCGTGAAAGAAACGGGTCGCGTCGAACTGATCGGAGACGTGGTTGTCACTGAGCTGATCGATGTAGACGTGACAGAGTTCGTGTCCTAGAACGGCGGGTAGGCGCGACTCAAGGCCCTGGGCCCGCAGGTTCATCCGAACGCGTCCCCAGTAGGCGGTGCCGGCGTGGCGGGGCGATTGGCTGGTCAGATCGACGATGATCTGGCGTTTCGGTTCGGCGTGGAAGAAGGAAACGACTTTGCTGTGAATTTCATCGGATTCGGCGGCCAGGGCTTCGGCGGACTCGGCCTGGTTGTTGGGATAGATGAACACAAAGTGACCGGTTTCGAGCCGGGTCGTTTCCCAATCGGGAAAGACGGGCTCGGTGGCAAGCGTCGGATCGACCGTGGCTTCGCTCCAGGCGGTTCGAATGAGCGTGACCAGGGAAACGACGCAGGCGGCGATCAGGCCGGTGATGAAAAGAGGGGTCGCGGCGCGGCGGGCTCCGGAGACATCGCTGGGATGACGCCCCAGGCTTTCGAAAGCGAACAGTCCCAACAACGCAAAGACGAACGCCGCGCCCAGTTGGATCGCCGCGACCTTCCACGGAACGATCAGGGTACTGCCGATCACATTCAGCCGCCCGTAGATCAGGGGATCGAAGAAATCGGCGCTGGGCAGACCGCTCTCGTGGAGAATCCAGACGCCAATGAGGTAGAACAGGACCGCGAGAAGGCCGAACCTCCCCCAGAAGGCAAGAGCCATGCCGATGGAGAGGTAGATCGCGATCACCACCAGGTCCATCGCCAGCATCGAGGCCCAGAATTCCGGGTAGGATGAGGGGTTGTCCGAGGTTGCCGAGATGAAATGCAAAGGCAGGTGGACGACCAACCCAGTGAGGAGATAGAGGGAAAGCACGAGGTAGCCGGCCAGCCACTTGGTCCAGTAAACGCGACCGCGGCTCACCGGCAGACCGTCGAGGAACTCCAGGGTGTTCTCGTTTTTCTCCCGCCCAATGAGAGTCTGGCCGAGGGCGAACGAGATGGCGAACAGGACGAAGTAGGCGAACTCCGCATCGAAATCGTCGAAAACGTCCGCGATGGTGTGCTGGTCGGGAAATTCAGTCGCGAATGTGACCAGCGCGTCCAGTCCGGCCAGCAGAAGTATCAGCCAGAAAAACGGTCGCAGGGCGCGCAGTTCTTTGCGGAGAAGATCCATCGGACGTCTGTCAGGGAATGTGGGTGTGTCGCCAGCCGGAAATGATCCGGCAGCGAAGGGCCGGCGAGTCCGCCGCGAAGGTCCAGGTGAAACCGGTTCCAGATCCCCAGGTTTCCGGGAGCCAGCCTTCCCGGGATTCTTCGGAGGCAAGCGGATGGCGTTTCAGTTGGGATTCGGGAAGCTGGACTTCAAAGGGGGCCGTTTCGCCATACAGCAGAACGGGGCGAGTGAAATATTCCGGGTCCGTCTCACCCGGCGGACTGAAATCGTAGTGGACCTGGGTGGTGGCTCCCTCTTCTCCCTCGAATTCGAGTTTTCCCTGGATGGTGGGTAGTTTTTCGAGCGGCTCCGCGAGCGTCTCACGCCATGGATCGAGCGCTTCGTTCCAACGACCGAGAAACTCCGGCAGCGACATTCCGGTGATTTTCTGAAACCGGGTATCGATCGGCGTTTCCCAGTCGCGATAAGCGGAAATCAGACTGGGTGATCGTTCGGTCGCTAGGACCGTGCGCATCCAGTTCCGGGCGGCATCCGCGCCGGCCTCCTGTTCCAGTACCCGTAGCAGGGACCAGCCGATCCCGGCGGTGATCTCGTGGCCGACTCTTTCCTGATGCGTGAACCACCGGTGCAGGTCGCCTGGCTTTCGGAGCTCACCGAGATGTTCGGTGCCGTAGAGCGCGCGAAGCAGCAGATGTCGATCGCGATCGAGCGGAGCGTCGCTGTCGCCCCGGTGTGGCCAGTAGAGCGTGAAGCCGTCGATCACCCAGAAACGATCCTCCTTCATCGCCCGACCGTGCGACGTGTTCTCGATGACGTCGCCGACGAGATGCTCCAGGCAAAGCGCGTAGCGCCAGTCCGGATGGCGGAAGGCGGTGCGAACGATGACCCCCTCGGCGCTGTCGAGCCAACCGTACTCGAACTGGTCGGGATCGAGATCGGGACGTTCGATCACAAAAATCGGTGGCATCGATTCGAGCCCGAGAAAATCGGCCATGGCATCGAGATCCTTCCCAATCTGGTCGGCCAGTTCCCGCGCTTCGCGACTGGTCGGCGCCACCGTCACCCTGGCGATTCGCGTGTCCGCGGCTTCCGCGCCTCCGGCCAACTGGTAGGGGGCCTTTGTCTTGTGTTCGTCGATCACGTAGGCGGCGGACAGGATGCCGAATATCAGCGCGGTCAGGGTGATCTTGTCCCGGTAGGACATCCGCTCGCCGAGGAGGCTGGAGACAGAGCCTTCGCGAACCGAAGCCAGCGCCACCGCCAGCAGGAAGAACGCGAGGGCCAATCCCCCGGTGATCGCCAGCGAGGTCACCGGGTAGACCTCACGTTCGAAGGGAAACGTTCCTCCCACCAGATGAATCGGGGCCAGGTCGGACATCTGGAGATCGCGGATGCGCGTCAGCAGCGTGATGCCGCCGATGATCAGGGCGTAGCCGACAAAGCGGTAGCGCCCCAGGAAGCCCATTCCGAAAAAGAAGCAGTAGACGAAAACCGCGAAGCAGAGATAGCGGGCGTTGAGGATGCCGATGAAACGTGGCGTGTAGACTTCGGTCCGCGCACTCACCACCAAGGCGATGGAGAGGCCTCCGGCGGCACTGAGGAGAATCACGATCAACCCGAGGAAAAACTTCACGAGCACGATCCGCAGGCGCGGCAGGGGCAGCGACTCGAGGAACAGCTGCGTCCGGGAACTGTATTCGGCGACGACCAGCCGATTGCCGAGAATGAGGGCGCTGAACGCGAGGAGGAACGCGTGGAGTCGCATCGCGATCAGGTGGCTGCCACCCTGACCCTGCATGATGCTGAACAACAGGATCCAGCCGATTCCCAGCAACGAAAGCAGGCCGATGAGCAGGAATGCCCACCAGTGCTGGTGCAATTCCTTTCGGATCAGGGTAGACGTCATACTTCTGCGACCCTGAGTCCGGCGTAGGCCATGAAAATGTCTTCCAGGGAGAGTGGTTCGATTCGCCAGCCGTCGGGCATCGGCGCCATCCACGGCGATGGAAGCGTGCATCGGTAGATCAGCTGTTGTCGCTCTGGCACGCTTTCGTCGCGGAGCAGTTCGTAGCCGTCGTGTCCCGCGAGCGGATTTTCTCGCCGCACCGTGGGCAGCGGCAGGGCGGGCGGCTTGGGGGCGTCGTCGGATTCGTCCGGCTCAGTTGGCTGGGGAACCGCGATCGGTTTGCGCGGCATTTCGACCAGCCGGCGCACTTCGGCCCGGAGATCGTCGAGGTCCCCCTCGTAACGCATCACGCCTTCGTCGATGATTCCCACCTTGTCGGCGGCGCGCTCCACTTCATCGATCCGGTGGGTCGAGAAGAGCGTGGTCCGGCCGTGGTTTCGCGACTGATTCTTCACGATCTCGAGGAATTCCCGCTGCGCCACCGGATCGAGCCCGGCAGTCGGTTCGTCGAGAATCAACAGGTCGGGATGATGGGCCAGCGCCAGAGCGAGCGCGAGTTTCATCCGCATGCCTCCGGAAAGCTGGGACGATCTGCGATCGGGGGGGATCTCAAGGACGCGCAGGAGACGATCGTATTCCGCGGTGTCCCAGTTTGGGTAGAAACCGCCCACGAAACGCCCCAGTTGGCGAGCCGACATCCAGGGGTAGAAATGCTGGCTTTGCGAGACATAACCGATGCGGCGTTTCAGCGCGGTCGTGGTTCTCCGGGTGCGATGGCCGAAGAATTCGATCTCGCCGCGGTCGGGTTTCAGGATTCCCATCAGCATGCGGATGGTCGTCGTCTTTCCGGCCCCGTTCCGGCCCAGGAATCCGTAGATTTTTCCGCGTGGCACCTCCAGGTCGAGCCCGTTCACCACCGAGACTCGTCCGTAGCGTTTCCTCAGGCCGATGGCCCGGAGCGCCGACGATTCCTCGGTCAGAGATTCAGGATTATCAGTTGGCGTGACGGTGGCAGGAGCGTCAGTCATGAGGTCCGACAGTGAACCTGAGACCGGGCGTTCGCACAAGCTCGAAGGCTGGCTTGCCTCGCCGTCAGGGAACGACTTCGAGCAATTGCCGCAGGTCGGTCACCACGAGATCGGCCGTCACGTCGGTGACGCGGTGGTCCTCTTCCCGCAACCGAAGCGAGCGCCGATCACCCGCGAAAAGCGCGGTCCGGAATCCCACCGCCTGCGCCGGCCAGATGTCGTTGCGCCGGTCGTTGCCGACGTAGAGGAATTCACCTGGAGTCAGATCCCTCTCGTTCAATCTTTCCGCGAGCACTTCGTAGAGACGTCGAGAGGGCTTGCCTTCCCGCTGCTGGTAGGAGTAGACCTGAAGCCAATCGTCGAATCCGAGCGCGGCCAGATCGCGGTCACCCAGGAACGCGGGAAACAGGTGGGGCGTGTAGAATTGCGCGTTGGAGATGATGCCGAGGAAACTCTCACCGGCCTTCAGCGAAGCGAGTGTCTCGGCCAGTCCGGGCATCGGCCAGACCGGGTTCACCGCGACTTCGTAAGCGACGGCGATGCGTTCGCAGGCGTCCGTGTCAGAAGCGCCGGGATGATGCCATTTCGTGAGGAGGTCGCGCCAGATTTCCCGGATTTCCACCTCGGGAAATTCGATCCCTTCCGCGCGCCGTCGGTCCTGGGCTTCACCGATGAGGGTCCGGTATGCCTCGGTCAGATGCGTGACTGTCTCCGGGACCGGAATGCCCGTGCCGTCGACGACCGCGCGCCGCATGGCTTCGTCCCGGTCGTCAGCGCCCGCCAGCGAGATATCGCCCGCCGCCGAGATGATCAGCGTCCCGTAAATGTCGAAAATCACGCCGCGAAGTTCCGGGATAGCAAACAGGCGGGGTTCGAGTCCCGTCGGAATCGGTTCCAACAGTTGGGAATGATCGCGAATGTAGCTGGCGTGAGACATGGGGATCGTCGGGCGAATCAACTGCGAAGGAGGGTAAAGCGCGAGGGATCGAGAAAGGCATCCAAGAGGCGCTGACCGTCGAGGTGCCGGGGAATCTCCGCTTCCTGTCGCAGGATCTGGCGATAGAGATTTCCCAACCGCTCTCCGTAGGCCGCCAAACCATAGGACTCGGAAATCGCTTGGGCATTTTGAGCGATGCATTCCTCTGGTGCCGGAGCAAGATCGGGAAGTTCGACTTCACTTCGGAGCTTGGAAGGATCGGCCAGGAGCGTTTCTAGGACCTGCTCCTGGAGCGGTTCATCGAGTCGGCCGAAGTCCACTCCCGAGGCCGAAACCGCGGCGGCATAGGCGGTGTCGATCGCGTCGGAGGGAAGCTCGCGACCGTAGCTGGCGAAAGTTTGCGGCAGCGTCTCGCCGAGCCGGTCGCGGAACCGATCGAGATCGACCCAGGCGGTCGGAACTTCGAGGCGACGATAGAGTCCGTCGAGCGAAATGCCCCGTTTCGAAAAGTCCGCCGTAATCTCCGGCAGGTCGCGACCTCGGATTGCTTTTCCCGCGAGCCAGGGCTCGAGAAAGGCCAGGCCGAATCCCTCCGCCACACTGGTGGTGACCATGGCGTCGGCGGCTCCGACCAAGCCAGCGAAGGAAATCGCGGGATCGGCACCGATGCCCAGGCGGACCGGGAGTCGATGCCTGGCGGCGAAGTTTTCCCAACGCTCGTGAATGGCGAGCCATTCCGGATTCTCGGGTGCGAGGGTTGAGGCGAAGGCTACTTCATCATTCGACAGCGCCGCCAGCAGCAGCAGTTCCCCGAGGTTTTTCCGGCGAATTCCCCGAGTGGGATAGAGCAGAAATCGCTGACCTTTCCTTACGAATATCGGTGCCGATGTCGCAGGTTCGCAGGGGAGGGACGCGACCGCATTGGGAAGCAGGTGCAATCGATCGTTCGGCAATCCGGCGGCGGCCAGGTAACCCGCGTCGCGCTGATTCAGGACTGCATACTGGATCTGCGGCGCGATGGGATACCACGGTATCTCGGCGGGATTGGCCGCCGCACACTGGCGCCGGAAATTCTCGGGGCGACCGTCTTCGGCGAAGTCGTGGATCTGAAGCAGCAACCGAGCGCCTTCCGCCGCGAGCCGCTGGATCACGGCGGGCATGGCGACGTTTTTCGCCAGGCTGTGATTGTGGAAATGCCAGAGATCGGGTTCGCCGCCGAGAGCTTCGGTCGCCACGCGCCGCAGTTCGGACACCAAATGCTCGGCTTCCCCGATGCCGGCGATCTCGTTTCGGTAGGCCAGCCCGGGAAGGCATCGCGAGCATTTCGAGAGTGGCGAGAGCTCTCCCGGCATTTCTCCGGTCAGGACCACCGTCTCAAACTCGTCTCCACTCCGTGCCAGACTTTCCAGCGCGGTCTCGATCACCCGGGTCACCCCGCCTCTGCGGAGATGGTAGTGAACGATGGCCAACTTCATGGCAAACGCGGAAATCGGAACGTGGAAAAGCGGCTGGATTCAACAGGGTTGGATGCCGGACCTGACCCTCTTAGATCGTGACTGGGACGACCTCTCGTCCCGCTTTCTTCATCTTTTCGATATACTCGGGGATGGTGGCCATCGGCGGACGCTCCTCTTCGACGATTTCCTTGAGGGTCTGCTGGTATCGATTTCCCTCGGCCTGGAACTGGCGGAACAGGTTCGACATCTCCGGCAATCGGTCGACCATGCCGTAGGATTCGACCCGGTTGAGAAAGCTCTGGAGAATTCCGAAGGACATCTTGCCGAGATCCCGGGTGGTCTGGTTTCGGTGAACGCGTTTGTCGAGGTCGGTCTGGCCGAAGGCGTCGAGTCCCCAGTGTCGGTAAACATCAAGGATGTGGGACGTTTCCACACCGTAGCCGATGGGAAAGGGTAGTTGCTCCAGCACCTCGCGGCGCACCGCGTATTCGCCCGAGAGCGGCTGGACGAGGGCGGTCAGTTCGGGAAAGAAGAGCGAGAACAGGGGGCGGACCAGGATCTCGGTGACCCGTCCGCCACCGGAGGGTCGCAGTTCGTTCGAGTAGGCGATCGGCCGGTCGTAGAAGGCCTTCACGTAGTGCATCGTGTCGCTGTGAATCAGTGGCGCGACGAGCCCGGTGACGAAACGGGGGTGGATGTTTTTGATGTCGGCATCGACGTAGCAGATGATGTCGCCCTCGAGCTGGTGGATGGCTTTCCAGAGATTCTCGCCCTTGCCGCGCTTGAATCCCTGGGACGGCAGAATGTCGCCGGAAAAGAAGACGTCCGCGCCGTAGCTGGCCGCAATTTCCTGCGTTTTGTCGGTGGAACCCGAATCGATCACCGCAATCTCGTCGACCAGCGGGTAGCGGTCCATGAGCTCGCTTTTGAAGATGATGATCTCCTTCCCGATGGTCTTTTCCTCGTTGAGGGTGGGAATGCAGAGGCTGATGCGGAGGTTCTTGTGTTCCTTTTCCTCCACCAGCTTGCGCAGGTCCCAGAACTCGCCGTGGTGGAAGGTGTTCCGGGCGAGCCATTTGTCGATCTTGGTCGTGTGGCCCCGATCGGCGGGTGTGATGGCGGACTTACTCATCGGGAGTGGTGGGGGAAGGGGAAAGGGTCTTGTCGAGGAGAACGAGCACGCCAACCAGTTGGGCGAGGCCGCTGAAGAGCGGGGCGATCTCGATGGTTTCGCGGGAAGTGTGGCGGTTCTCGCCGCGGGTGAGGCCGGTGGTCAGGGCGGGAATTCCGCGATCGAGCAGGGCGGCCAGCTCGCTCATGCTGGGATCGAGCGCCGGTTCGATGGCGAGCGTCTCCATGATCGTGCGCGTGCTTTTCACGAGGGGATGGGAGAATCCGATGTCTCCCGGTTCACGCGTGGCGATGATCTGGAGATCGGCGCTGGCCTCGTGACCGGCCGAGATTTCGTCGACGATTTCCTCGATCTGTTCGGTGATTCCCGCCACGATTTCGCCGCTCTCGCTGCGGACTTCGAAGCGGAGGCTGGCGCTGCGCGGTGCCACGTTGTAGGCGCTGCCGGCCTGGACCGAGCCCAGCCGGATCTCGGTGAGGGGCCGCTCGGGCCGTTCGATGGCGAGAATCTTGTCGACGAGATGATTGAGCGGAGCAATGGCTCCGGCCGAGCCGGGATGGCGGGCGGCGGGCGACTTGAGATCGATGGTGATCTCGCCGCGGCGCATGCCGAGGCAGGAGTAGCTGAGCCGTTCCAGTTGCATGCCCTCCAGGCAGAGCGCGGCGTCGAAATGGTGTTGGCTGTTTTCGAGGAAGAAGCGGAGTCCGCCGAGATCTCCCTTGCCGAAGCTGCGCGTGGCTCCGAGGAGGATGAGATTGGAATTCAGGGAGATCCCAAGGTGTTCCAGAATCGCCGGCAGGGTGATCAGGACGGCCGCTCCGAGCGCGTTGTCGGCGATGCCGCGTCCGGTCAGGGTTTCCGCGCCCACGGTGACTGTGTGATCGTCGGTGGTTTCCCAGATCTTATCGACATGGGCGACAATCAGTAGATTGCGACTGCGTTCGCCCTCCGATCCTGGCAGGATCGCGACTGCGTTCCCAATTTCGTCGGTCGAGATGCTGCTGAGTCCGGCCTCGGTGAAGCGATTGCAGAGGAAACGGACCAGATTCTCCTCTTCGAAGGTGGGCGAGGGGATCTCCCCGCACATCACCGTGTTGGCCAGGACCATCTCCCGCAGATCCTTCAGAGACTCTCGCCACTCCGGTAGCGAAGCGAGAACGGGGTCGAGGTGGGTTTCTTGAGAAATTTCCATCGCGGTACCATCACCCTAGGCAGCAAGGCCACGCGGGAAAGTGAAAATGGAAAAAGGTTTTCTCCCGGGGGTTCGTGCTTCGAAAAAACCGAACTGCTTGGGCTACTCGTTGCGGATTTCCAACAATTCGATTGGATTCATGAACTTGGAAGAGCGCTCTCCGCCCCCCTGAGCCTCAGTCTTATATCCCGTTCGGCCTCCAATCGGGCAATGACTCAACGATGAATAGTAGGCTGGCTGCGCTGTTTACCGGCTACGTGGCGAAAGGCTCGGGACGGGATATCCCGACCCTTCCTCCGGATGACTCGCGGATCTCGCAATTACTCCTCGACACCTTCCACGATCACCTGTCCCGAAAGAATCGGGGCTGTGCGAAGATTCTCGGGAGGATCAGCTTCGGTATCCGGGAGTTGTCCCAGCAGGAAATAGCCGGCACCCATGTCCTGGGACGGTCGGAGCATTCCCAGGTAGGCGGCTCTCCGCCGGATGGGGCGATCGGAATCCGGATCGGTATCCTGTAGCAGAAAACCTCCGCGGAAGAGACCGTTGCGACGATTGACGGAGAAGACGGTACGCGTCGGGTTCTCGGGGGTCCCGGGGCGAGGCACGATGCCACGAGCGCCGGCCGTGGCGGTGAAGACGAGGTCGGGATTCAACTCGGCGTTGGCCACTCCCCCTTCACTGAAGATGAGTTGAGCGTTGTTCTCCGCTTCGGGCAGACCGAGCAGGATTTCGCCGCGTGCGGGAGGCAGATACCTTTCGCCGGCCACCAGTTGGTTGACGGGTTCCACGGTTCCAAATCCGTCCCGGTAGTTCCGTTGGCGGGGATTGGCCTGCGGGTGTTTCAGCCAGTCCCACAGTCCGTCCACCACGTTGTCGGAGAAATCGTCGTCGTGGTTCGGATCGGGTTGAATCGCGCCACTGCCGATGACGGAGCCGGTGTTGCCATAAAGTGTCCGGTAAACGCAGTATTCACCCTCGGGTCCAAGGAATCCGGCCGAGGCCATCGTCGATCCGTCGGCCATTTTCCCCACCCAACGCGTGAGTCCGTTGCTCACCACCCTCGCACTGGCGAACCCGTTGCCCTGGGGAACGGTGAGGTCTCCCTCGAGCCCCTGCAGCGGATCGAGATCCAGCCAGGCGGTGTAATAGCCCTCGAACGCTTCGGGGCGATTGAAGCGGGGATGCCAGGAATTGTGGAAACCGTCCACGGTGGAGGAATCGGCCTGGTCACCGACGCTTCCCTGGAACATCTCGGAGGCGAGGTCGAACTCCAGGTCGAGCGACAACGGGGTCATCCGGCCCCGGTTCACGGTGATCGATGCGGTGGGATTGGTGGGCTCTCCGGAGACGATGTCGGGTTCCAGGGCACCGCGGAATCCGTAGCTGCGACGCCCCAGGAAGATCCGTCCGGTGAGGCGGCCGTTGCTGGCGGTCCGCAGTACCAGTTTGCCGCCCAGCGCCTCGTTGAGTGTTTCATCGCGCGCCACGAGTCCCTGGAAATTTCCGATGGCTTCGTCCGGCAACGCCGCGACCTCCATGGCCACGGTCAGGGGACCGCTGGTTCCCGCGCTGTTGCGTATCCAGACCCGATACTCGAAACTCCCCGGCCGAACCAGGCGACCGGTGATAAGTCCGGTCTGGCGATCGTAGCGGAGGCCCGGGGGCAGACCACGGACGATGTAGAGAGTCGGGTCGCCGGTTCCCTCGAGTTGCAGTTCGAAGTCTTTCCCCACGATGAGATCCGAGGGATCCTCCACCGCCAGGAGAGGAGTCTCTGGAAGAAGCCCGTTGAAATCGGTCTGTCCTCCCAGCGAGGTATCGAGTACGCCAAGCGAGTAGGTGCCTCCATCGGGCGGCAGGCTGAAATTCATGTTGCCGGCGATCGCGCTCCCCTGATCGGTCCGGAAAGACACGATCGTTTCTCCCGGGCGAATCACGCTGCCGGGTTGATGGCCGGGGAGGGCGTAGAAAATCATCGACTGTCCTTCGCCCAGTCCGAGGGCGTCATAGTCGATCGGGCCGATGAATTCCGCGAATCCTCCCTGGTTGGAAAACGGATCCGCCTTGGTGATCGGAAACACCGAAATGATGCGATCATCTCCCGCGCCGATCGCGTTTCCCGGCGAAAGGACGGTGCCCACCGCCTCCTGCGGCGAGGCGAATCCGTCACCGGCCGTGTCGACCACGATGACGCCGAGAGAGTTTCCGGGAATCGGCACTTCGCCCAACTGAAACTCGAACGTCACCGAAGCGTCAGCCGCGACGGGGAAAGCGCAGAAGATCGCGGAGGCGAGGAGCCACGGCGAGGTTCGGGCAAGTTTGGCGGCGAGATTCTTCATGGCAGTATCCCAGGGGGTGAATTTCGACTCTCCTCAATAACGCGGGGTATTCACCCAGACCGTGGTCGCGCCGTCGTTGGTGGCGGCCTTGCGAATCATCAGTCCGGCCCCGGCGTCGATTTCCAGGTCATCGGCGTCGGGAAAAGTCTGCCCGTCATCGTCCTCCACCCAGTGTCCGGCGATGCGGATAAAGACGGCCGAGGCGCGGCGATTCAGGGCGGCCACGGTGTTGTCGAAAACGTGTAGTTCGTCGCGCCGATCCGCCGAATCGGTGGTCGCGCTTTCCTCGAAGGCGGGTGGGGCGAGATCGAGATCCTGAAGCTTGACGGGAACCGGTCGCGTCGAGGCCAGATGATTGTCTCGCGGTCCCGCGGAAGACGACTTCAAGTCATAGGATTCGACACCCGTCGGCACCCATTGGTGAGGGACGAAATTCGTGTCGCCGACACCTGCGGGATGACGGATCACGAAACTGGTTCCGGGCGAAATGACCACCTGCGAGGCATCCGGAAAACCCCGGGCCGCTTCTTTCCAACCGTCCGCGGTTTGAAAAAACTTCCGGGCCGGAGCGAGATTGATCGAGGCGGAGTCGCGATCGAAGAACAGGATCTCCGTGCCCCGATTTCCAATCAGCAGATCCGTCGATGGATGAACCGTGTCATTTCCCGGAGGAAACAGGGTATCGAGCGTCCAATAGGGGATGACCTCGAATTCATCTCCGGTCGTGACTCCCTGGAGATCTCGGGAACCCAGATCGACGCCGACGGTGGAATCGCTCTGCACGGTCACCGGAAAATGGAGGCCGGCGCCGACTGAGGCACCCGTGAAGACCAGGTAGTGGGGAGTGCTGAGGAAATCTCTGCCGGCCAAGGGTGTGGAGCCTTCCGGATTCAGAGTCGCCGTGGAACCTGAAACGAGAGGAGCGGAGAGAAGCGCTCCGTGGAAAACGATTTCCCGGTGAAACGGAACCGAGACAATGGTGTCGGAGCCGGCCTGACAAGGCGTGACGTTGTAGCCGACCGCCTGAGTGGTGAAATCCTCTCCTTCGGCACCACCCGCCAGCAGGGTGAGCGACGAGAAAACGGCGAGGCCCTCCATGATTGGAAATCGCCTCTTCGGATGGTTTCGAATAGGATTCATCGAAAAAACCTCTTGTCGCCTCGCATAATGTTGCCATTCGGCTGACGATTCAAGATTAGAATTCCCGGTGGGATTTCGGTTTGAAAGGGCGGAAATCCCCGGCGTTTTGCGAAAAACGGGAACGGAAAACCGACACGCCATCCCTTTCCGATCGAGGGTGGCCGAAGCACTGGTTTGGATCAAACGGGAATCGGGAGACTTCGGAGACGGCGAAAAAGAAAGCGTTCCTTTGGTGAAAAGAAGATGGGATCTGTTAACCATCGCCGACTATGATCCGTTGATTGGTAGCGATGACAGATTCTGCGACGGAAAATGACGATGCTTTCGTGTCCCTGCTGACCGAGCACCAGTTGGCGATCCGCTGTTACGTGAGTTCGTTGCTGCCTGGAGATTCCGGGTCGCCGGACGTTCTCCAGCAGGCAAACATCACGCTTTGGAAAAAGCGGTCCGACTTCGAGATCGGCACGAATTTCAAGGCCTGGGCTTTCGCCGTCGCCCGATTCGAGGTGCTCAATTACCGGAAGCGCCAGGCACGGGATTCCCGGCTGTTGTTCAGCGACGAACTCGAGGAAATCGTCGCCGCGGAGATGGAAACCCAGGTCGACGATTTCGAGGAACGCCGACTGCTTCTCCAGGGCTGCCTCCTAAAACTGAGACCCAAGGACCGGGAACTGATTCATCGTCGCTATTTCAGTGCGAAGACCTTGAAGGATTTCGCCGACGAGACCGGTCGAAGCCACGGCGGTCTCAAGGTGACGCTGCATCGTTTGAGGAATGTCCTGAAACGCTGCATCGAGACGCAATTAACCCCGAGAGAGGAGGTTGCGAATTGAGCCCGGACGAGTCGGACAAGCTGATCGATGCCCTGCTCGAGGGAGACATTTCCGAAGCCGATTTTCTGCGGCTCGAAGCGGAAATGATCGTCAGCGAGGAGGTCCGCCAGGCCTACTACGATCGCCAGAAGTTGCACCTCGGTCTGCGGGTCGAAGCGGAATCGGCCGCCGGACTGGCGGGGAAAGCTCCGACGTCGGTCGGCGGAAGCGCGCGCCGGACCTGGAAACCCGACTGGGTGATGGTCTGCGCCATCGGGGCCCTGCTGCTGCTGGTGGGAGTTCTCGGCTGGCGGATCGGGCAGGATACGCGGGATTACCGCGCGAAACGCGAAGAGCCGGTGGCCTCGGGTTTCGGCGTGGTGGTCGAGGAATCGTCGGCCGATTGGACGCCGGGCGATGGCTTGGCAAAAGGAGACCTGTTGCCATCGGGAACGTTGCGATTGAATGCGGGTATCGCCCAGCTGGAACTGTTCAGCGGGGTGTTGCTGGTGGTGGAGGGCGAGGCCGAATTCGAAGTGGTTTCGTCGACCGAACTTTTGATCAGCCGCGGGAATTTCCGCATCCAGGTGCCGGAACAGGCTCGCGGGTTCCGGGTGAAATTGCCGGGAGCTGAAATCTCGGAACCAGCGTCGGCCTTTGTGGTGGCGGCGGCGCCGGATTTCATCGATCTCCGGGTAGTGGAGGGGGAATTGACCTGGCGCGTGGAGACGGGCGATGTGAGGTCCCTCAGCCAAGGGGATTCGTTGCGATGGAATCGCCAGACGGGAAGTGTCGATGATGGTTCGGATTTCGATCAGGCATTGCTGGCCAGACTGGAGAGCTTCGAGGCATCGCTCACTGATCAACAGGCGGGTCGCCTCGAGGCCTGGGAGCGCGCGAGTCTGAAATGGCGGACCGATTCTCGTCTCATCGCCTATTATCCGATGGATCAGCCGGGTGATTGGAACCGGCGATTGGTCGACGAATCGGGCAATGGTATCGACGGCACGATCGTTCGCGCCACTCGGGCGATGGATCGTTGGGGGCGCCCCTTTGGCGGCCTGGATTTCAGTGCCACCGGCAGCCGGGTCCGGCTGAATATCCCCGGTGAGTTTCGTTCGCTCACCCTGATGTGCTGGGTGAAGATCGATAGCCTCGACCGTTGGTATAACTCGCTGTTTCTCACCGATGGCCACGAACTCCACGAGCCGCACTGGCAAATCATGGACGACGGCCGGCTCTTCTTCTCGGTGAAGCGGCGCGACGCGAAAAACGACAAGCACGTCGCCTACTCGCCGCCCATCTGGACGCCGGCGCAGAGTGGTCAATGGATGCACCTCGCCACGGTCTATGACGGCGATGCCGGCACGACGACCCACTACCTGAACGGGGAGGCGGTCAGCATCGACCAGATCCCCGAAGACATGCGGATCGAGAAAGCCGAGATCGGTCCCGCATCGATCGGGAACTGGAGTGAACCGAAACGCAACGATCCGGATTTCGCGATGCGCAATCTGAATGGCACCATCGACGAATTCGCGCTTTTCTCCGCGGCGCTCTCTGCTTCGGAGGTCCACGAAATCTACGAGGTGGGAAGACCGTGATGGTGAAAGGAACGCGCCGTCGTTTTCTCGAAAAAAGTTCAGTGACCCGCTAACCTTTCTGTTCCGGGCAGCATTTGAGGGGTGAGAAGCAATTCTCGACCCTCTCATGAAGCGATTTTCCCAGATTTTTGCCGCTCCTGTCATCGTCACCGCGATAATGGCCGGTCGCGTTTTTGCCGAAGAGTTCTCGGAAGCCGACCGCCTTTTCACCCTGCGGATCCAGCCGATGTTCTCGGAAAAGTGCAACGGCTGCCACGGCGACGATCCGGAGAAGATCAAAGGCGACTACGACATGACGACCCGCGAGAAACTCCTCGCCGGTGGAGAAACCTTCGGGAAGGACGTCTTGATGCCCGGAGACGCGCCCGCGAGTTTTTTCATGGAGGCGATTCGCTGGGAAGATCCCGATTTCAAGATGCCTCCCAAGGAGAACGACCGGCTCTCGGCGGAGCAGATCGCCC
>JAGRPB010000129.1 GCA_020439945.1 Verrucomicrobiia bacterium | reverse complement strand
TCCGAAAACGAGCGGCTCGTCCGGGAAGCGCTCGAAGGACTGACCCAGAGTCGGACGACTTTTGTCATCGCTCATCGATTGAGAACCGTTCGCGAGGCGGATCGAATTGTCGTATTGAGAGATGGTCGGGTCGTCGAGTCGGGCACTCATGAGGCGCTCTATGCGGCGGGCGGCCACTACCGGACGCTCTGCGACGCGGAAGGAGAACTGGAGTGATTCGTATCGAGTAAAAAGTAATAAGTGATTAGCGGCACAGGCATTGTCAGAAGAAGTGGACATGGCTGGGTTGAGATCGCGTGGAGACCTGAAAACTGACGACTGAAAACTGCAAACTTCCCGACCCTGATGTCACCCGAATCTTCCAAGACCCACCTTGTCCTGATCCCGTCGTACAACACGGGCGATCTGGTGCTGGAAACGGTGAAGGGTGCGCTGGCGGAGTGGGCGCCGGTCTGGGTGGTGGTCGACGGCAGTGACGATGGAAGCGGGGAGAAACTCGAAGCGTTGGCGGATTCGGAACCGAACCTTCGGGTGCTGCGCCTGGCCAAAAATCATGGGAAAGGCGCGGCGGTTTATCACGGTTCGCAGCAGGCGGCCGCGGAGGGTTTTACCCACATGCTCTGCATGGATGCGGACGGGCAGCATCCCGCCGCGATGATTCGTACCTACATGGCGGCGTCGCGCGCGCAACCGGATCGGATGATTCTCGGGCGACCGGTGTTCCCGGAGAATGCGCCCAAGGCCCGCGTGTATGGACGGCGGTTGGCGAATTTCTGGGTCCATGTCTTTACACTCTGGGAAGGCGTCGGCGATTGCCTGTTCGGCATGCGGGTCTATCCGGTGGTGCCCTTCAATCGCGTGATGAAAAGGACGAATTGGGGACGCCGCTACGATTTCGATCCCGAGGTGACGATGCGATTGTGTTGGGATGGAGTGAGGACGAAAAACCTGGATACGCCGGTTCGTTACCTGACGAAAGAGGAGGGTGGTGTTTCGCACTTCCACTATCTCCGGGACAATGTCCTGCTGACCTGGATGTACTATCGATTGTTTCCGGGGTATCTCCTGAGACTGCCCGCGCTGGTGGCGCAGAAGCGTCGGCACCGGATCGAAGACAAACTGAGCGATCCGGATTCCGACGCTTCGATCCAACGGGCCCGACTTCGAATCTCGCGTCGCTACGAGTGGCCGTGGGATCAGCACTACGCGAGCATGAAACTCAAGACCGATCCGGTTTACGAGGCGGTCTTCGATGAGATCGATTCGGCCGGCACGCCGGACCTGCCCGTGCTCGATATCGGTTGCGGGCCCGGGCTGCTTTCCTTTTATCTGCGGGAGCGGGGATGGAAGGCGCCGATTCTCGGGATCGATTTCGACCAGCGGAAAATTGGGATGGCGAACTGGCAGGCCAGCCGGTTTTACGAGGATCTGGAGTTCCGCCAATGCGACGTGCGCGACGGGGTGCCCGAGTTTCGGGGACACGTGGCGGTGCTCGACATTCTCCAGTATTTTTCTCCCGAGCAACAGGAAGCCATCCTGCGGGCGGCGGCGAAATCGGTGGCACCGGGCGGCGTGCTGGTGATCCGGAACTGTCTCGCCGACAAGACCTGGAGATTTCGTCTCACGCGTTTCTGCGACGCTTTCTCGTTTTTCATCCGCTGGATGAAGTCCTACATCAACAGTTACCCCACCGAACGTCGCATCCGGGCCGTTCTGGAGGTGGAGGGTCTGGAGGGAGAGTTTCGTCCCCTCTGGGGAAGCACACCTTTCAACAGCTGGTTGATCGTCTATCGCCGCTCACCCGAAGCGCTCGCCGAGGTCACCGGTTTGCCGTCGGCGAGCAATCGGTCGGTGGAGGGAATGACGCAGGTGAATCCCGCGTCCTGAGTCCATTTGAGGAGTCGTTCCAGCAGGGCGGGCGCATGGCCGCGGCCCTCGTGCAGCACGAGAATGGCGCCGGGTTCGACGCCGTCGCGGAGACGTTCGAAGACGCGATCGAGATCGGGATTCGGTGCGCCGTCGCGGCCGCGCGCGGTCCAGGCAACGAGGTGGAGATGGCGTTTTTCCAGAAGTGGTAGCAAGCTGAATGCTTTCATTCCCACCGGGGAGCGAAAGATCGGAGTGGGTTTGGGTTTTTCGGGCAAATCCTCAAGAGCTCTTCTCAGTGCGTCCCTGCCGCGGTCGATTTCGTCGCGGACCTTCCCGGCCGGCAACGCCCAGAATGAATACTGAGGATGAGACCACGTGTGGCTCGCGACTTGGTGGCCGCGTCGCACGATCTCTCGAACGAGTTCGGGGTGCGCGTGGACTTTCTGGCCGATCACGAAAAAGGTGGCCCTGGCATTGAACCGGTCGAGCACGTCCAGAACGGCGGGTGTTTCGTCCGGATCGGGTCCGTCATCGATCGTCAGCCAGATTTCCTGGCGATCGTTCCAAAGGCGAAACCGGGTCACCACCGGACCGAGCCATTGGGAATACGGAGACAACTGTCCCCAGAGGATGAGGAGGTGAATGGAAACCAGCGACACCGCGATCCCCAGTACCGGAGACACCGAGAGGAAGAGAATTAGCCCGGCTCCCAGGGCGATGTCGCTGCCAATGCGAATGACACGGGAGTAACGCGGCTTGGGCATTTCAGTGCGAGGCGAGTGCCGATTGGAGGCCGCGAAAGCAGAGGAGCAGCGCGGCGACCAGGTTTAGGAAAACCAGCAGGCCCCAGGCTCCGGATACCATCAGGGTCACTGGGGAGACCTCATCGCGAAACAGGTTGATCGCGCAGACGGCGGTGAGCAGGAGCAGGAAGACTCGACCGGGGAAGTGACCCGGCGGTTGATGGGGAGCCACTCCCAGCCATCGGGCGATGGTTTCGATGCCTGAGGAGGCGAAGATCAGGAGGTGGATGACGACAAAAAAGCCCGGAACGACGGCGATCAACATGCCGAGGGCGTCCCGGAAACTCAGGGGCGCAAGCCATTCCCCCAACCAACCCACGACGAGACCGGTAACCGCAAGCATGACGGCGATCGCGATGAAGAAGGTTTCCCGATGGTGCTGTCCCGGCCGATTGCACCAGTAGCGTTCGCAATCGTCATCTCGATCGGTTTCAGTATCAGGAAACGCTGATGCCCAACCGATGATCAGTCTACCCAAGGCAGTGACCGGCCGCTTGGCGGGAAGGCGTTCCTGATCGAGATCGGCAAAAGGCTGCTTCATGAATCGGTAGGTTCAAAGGCGGGTTCGAAAACGAACCATTGGGTCCAGTGTTCGCGAATCACGGGCATCAGGATGTCGTCCACCCAATGCCGGGCCGCTTTCTCGACCGCGGCTTCCCGGTCTCGGGATTCCACCCGGCAATGGAAGGGCGGCAGGGCTTTCACCCGGTAGCGTCGCCAACCGGTTCGGAGAATGAAGACCGGGTAGATCGGGGCTCCGGTGACCTGGGCGAGCACGAAAGGTCCCTTCGGGAGCCGAAACCGGTAAAGCTTTTCGCCCACGCCCGACGGCGCGAGATCAAGAGGAAAGGGCGCCACATCGAACATGACGCGATCGCCTTGAATCGCGACCACCTCGCCGCGGCTGATGGCCTGCACCAGTTCGAGCCCGAGCAGGCGATCGTCCTTGTTGTAGCGAATGCGGTAGTGCTCGCTCCCATGCGTGGCCAGCTGCTGCTCCATCCATTCCTGGGTTTCGGGATGGCGTTCCGGCGCACGGACCGCATTGAAGGGGCGCTTGAGTTTCTGCGCGAAAAGTGGCGCGGCCACATCGTAGTTACCCATGTGAGCGGTTAGCAGCACCGCGCCCTCGCTGGCGGTTGAGATTGCTTCGAGGTGGTCGACGCCTTCCAGTTCCCAGTCGATGATCGATTCGCCATGCCTCGCTCGCGTGGCGTCGGCGACGGTGAAGGAGAAATTCCACACGATCCGGTAGGCGTCGAGAAAACGGGTGGTGGCGGATTTCTCGGGGAAAAGCACTTTCAGGTTCGTCATCAGCGCCCGGCGAATGGGCGCGGCGACGAGAAAAAAGACCGAGGAGTAGAACGCGATGAACAGCGGTTCGAGATACGGCGGGCAGACCCGGGCGCCCCACGCCTGGAACTTCAGCGTCAGATCGCCGTAGGCACTGAAACGGTGGAGGAATGAGCGTGGCTTGGTCGGGCTTTCGGGCATGAATCGGCAAGTCAGGATGCGACGAGAAATCCGCCGCTTTCAAGGCGCGACCCTTCGGCGCGACCACCGCCACCAATGGGGCAACAACCAGATGGCGGCAAGCATGTTGAGCAAAATCCCGATCGCGCAGACCAAACCGAGCGTGGCGAGACCTTCGCTGGCGGCAAAGGCGAGCGATCCGAATCCGATCGCGGTGGAGAAACCGCAGAACAGGAGGGCCTGCGAAATGCCACGCCTCACCGGGGCCAGTTCGCCGTTCGATCGACGCAGGGCGAAAATCATGTGAATCGCATAGTCGAGTCCGGTGCCGAACAGGATGGGTAGGGCGGCGAGATTGAACGTGTTCCACTCGATGGCGGGAATCCAGCGGCTCAGGGTCACGAGAGCGAGTCCGCTGAAAGCCAGGGTTCCCAGAGCCAGCAACAGGTCGCCGAGGTGGCGGAAAACGACGACGAGCATCAGGGTCAGGATGATGCCCATGGGCAGGAAGACACGGCGGAAGTCACGGCCAACGAGGGATTCCAGCGCGGGATTGAGCACTTCCCAACCTGTGATCTGAATACCGTCGTCGTTCACGTTTTCCGCCCAGAGGAGATGACCTTCGAGATCGGTTTTCAGGTGGTTTGGTTGGACGGAACCGATGGCGGCGAACGTTGCTCCGGAATCGGAAGAAGAGACGGCGCGCCCGATCAGCCATCGGCCGAAATCGCTCTGCGGCATGGCCCAGTTTTCACCGGATCCAGTTTGCGGGGTGGCGTTCGCGAGTTTTCCCCATGAATCGGTAATGGAACGCGTCAGTGCCGTCGCTTCCTCGGTGAAACCGGCCGCGAGGATCTCGGCCACGAATCGATCTCTCTCTCCGGCAAGCCGGCGAATCCGGTCGAGGTTGGCGGCTTGGTGAGTTGGATTCGGAATCAGCGTGGTGGGCAGGAGATAGTTCGCGATATCGCCCGCTTTGACGGTCGCGTCCAATCGTTGGCGGGCTTCGTCGACGCGATCCACCAGTCCGGACCAACGGTTCGCGGTGAGCACGATGGGAAGGGACGGTGGCGCGTTTTCCCGACCGCTGCCGAGGCCGTTCTGCATCGCTTCCATGCTGGTGAACGATTCGCTCTCGCGCAGCTCGAAAGGTTTTGCTTCGCGCCTGAGTTCGGGGATTCCAGCCACCCAAACGGTGACAACTCCGGCGAGGATCATGACTCCGGTAAAAATGAGCGCCGGTTTTCCCGACACCCGCGCGGCGTGGTTTTCAGGTTCGCCATCGAAGGCATCCCCATCGGCGTTTCTCGCGGCCACCGGGGCGAAAAAGCCGAGCATGACCCCGGCGCCGATCGCCGTTCCGATCGCGACGAGGGTGCCGAGTTCAGCGATTCCCGGCAGGCTCGCGAGATTCAGGGTCGCAAACACCGCCGCCGTGGTCGCGGCCGCCCAGAGGATGCTCGGGCCGATCAGGCGGCGCAGCTTCGCGGGATCGCCGGGCGCCGCATTGCGTTCGCGAAACAGGACGACACCGTAGTCCACCGCCAGTCCGAGCAGGATCGCCGCGAAACCGATACTCATCGCAGTGAGTTGGCCGAAAACGACACCACCCACGGCGAAGGTCCCCGAGAAAATCAGGCCGAGCATCAGCATCAGCCAGAGCAGTGGTTTCAGTCGCCGGTACCAAAGCCAGAAAAGCAGGGCAATCAGGAGGATCGTCGCGATGGCGGAGCCTTTCATGTCGCGCTCCATCGCGGTCGAGATCTCGGCGACAAAGGCCGGCTCGCCAGTGAGGAGAATTTCGGTTTCCGGTCCCACGTCTTCCACCTTTCGCCACCCGGAGATTTCCCCGCGAATCGAGGCGATCCAGTCGGCCGTCTCCCGATAGCCATCGAACCCGCCCTCTGGCGCTTCCAGATAGACGATCCGCATCGTTCCGTCCGAAGAAGCGAACAGGCGATCGTTTTCGGAAAGTCCCGCGCTTTCCCGCAGGCCGCCGGGCAGGTCGGTGAATCCGAGAGGGTCGTAGCTTCGCACGATGACCGATTCGTCGAGAAACCCCGTCGACAATTCCTCCAGCGATTGCTGCAGCGTTTCCTCCGAAGAGCCCTCCGCCAGCTTCGCGCCCAGATCGTCGAGCGCCTCGGGTGGGCCATTCAGCCAGAGCCAGGCCAGCAGATCGGCCGCCAGCTCGGGTTTTTCCTCGAATGGCAGGTGCCAGATCGCGGCCCGGACCAGATCGGTGCGATCGTCGAACCGTTTGGCCAGCGATCGCGCACATTCCGTGGCCGTTTCGGCATCCGGAGTGCTGATGACGACGATCAATTCGTCTTCGCGGCTGAAATGTTCGTAAAGTTGCTGTATGCCTCGGGCTTCCGGCAAGGTCTTCGGCAGCATGGCGGCCACCTCGACATTAAATGACAGACGCGACAGTCCGATGATGGTCAAAGCGATCCAAATGAGGAATAGTATCGTTGCGCGCATGCCGAAGGTCGGTCACTCGTCCATCCTGAAGCGGACGCATTCTAAGTCAAAGCGCTGATTGACACCAATGCTTCGGCAACCCTAAATATGGCTATGGAGACAACCGTTGCGGCACCAGAGATCCGACTGCGATTCGGGCAGTCCGTTTCGTCGTGCGTTCGCAACGACCAGGAACTGGTGCTCGATCTCGCCGTGCCGCTGCTCGCGGGCGCCGGTGAAGAGCGGGTGATCGGGGGAGATGAAGCGACCTTTCTCGAGGAAGCCGGTGACTTTCAGGTGCTCCGGCGCGCCGATGGCGAAGTCGTCGCGGGCGCGGCGATCCTTCCCTGTCCCGACCTGGCGGAGGGAGTCGCCTATCGGCTTTACCATCAGCTGCTCGACCTGACCCGGGATCAGTCGCTCTACCGGGTCTGGCATTTTGTGCCCGGCATCAACGCGGTCACCGAGGGTCTGGAACATTACCAGTCCTTCAACATCGGACGTTGCCGTGCGTTTCGGGAAACCTTTGGCGACGACTCGATGGAGGCGCACCTGCCGGCCGCGTCGGCGGTGGGCGTGTCCGATCCCCAGCTCGCGATCGTTTTTCTCTCCGGCCGGGAACCGGTCAGCTATTTCGAAAATCCTCACCAGGTGCCCGCCTACCAGTATCCCGAACAATACGGGCCCTGTTCCCCCAGCTTTGCGCGTGGCGCGCTGGTGACTCAGTCGGAGGGACGCCGCGCCGGATACCTGTCCGGGACCGCCGCGATCCGGGGGCACGAATCGGTGGCGATCGACGATGTCGCGTCGCAGCTCGACATCACCATGGAAAATGTCGAGGCGGTGCTCGAGCAGATGGGGCTCCCCGGCGCGTTGAAGCGCGATTCGGGTATCGACAGTCAGCTGCGGATCTACCTGCGTCGCCGCGAAGATCTGGGTGTGGTTCGCGATCGGCTCGCCACGCTGGTGGGACCGGAAATCGCCGCTTCGACCATGTTTCTCAACGCGGACATCTGCCGGTCGACGCTGCGACTGGAGATAGAGGGTATCTTCTCCGACTCAACAGGGTTGGGTCGCTGACCAAACAGGGTCAGATCGCTCGCGGCTTCATCGACCGGCGCGGGCGCGTTCGCCATCTTCCTCCTGTTTGTCGTAGTGGTTTTTCAGGCTGATCGACTGGCCGTCCTGGGTGGCGATCCAGTGGCTGCGGCCGCGGCGGAATTCGACCGCGGGTTCGCCTTCCTCATTGAGGGGCCAGGGCGTGTCGGCGTGGAGGCGGTTCGGTTTGTTCTCCGCGCCCGGTTTTACCTGCCAGAAAAACAGGGCGAAAAAGGCGAGGGAAAGCGCGGCCGTCGCCACAGTTCGATTCAGGGCAACGGGTTTCTTTTCCAACAGCGGAAGCACCAGCCGATGAAAGCCGATGGCGATCGCGGCGATGATCACCGGCAGCGCGTAGGAGAGATACCAATAGTAAAAATAGAGCGAGGTGAACTGCTGATGGATCAGGGCCAGGACGGGGGCCGCCATCCCGAGGAGCAGGAGAAATCCGGCCGGTGCCACTGGCGATGAGCGGTCGGGACGACCCAGTTTTCTCAGCCACCAGAAAGCGATCACAATCAGGGTGGGAATGACGAGCCACTGGAGAGCGACGAGAATGGGTTCGTGGGCGGCGAACCGTTGGAAGAGGACTTCGGGCAGGGTGACGGCGTCGGTTCGCAGTTCGAAAATGTCGTGACCGCTGGGGAAGTTGGTGCCGGTGCTGTAGTGGGACCAGGCGTAAAAAAGCCAGAAGGCCTGCAGGGGGATCAGCTCGAAGACATTGCGGAAGTGATAGCTGACCTGCGGCAGATGCGGAAAGATGAGCAGCACGTAGAGCAGGCCGGTGATCGCGTTGACGCAGAGGAAGCGGGCGATCGGACCGATGCCGGCCGGATCGCCGGACCGGAGACGTTCCCGGATCAGCCAGCCGAAGATGCCGAGATTCAGCGCGAGGGCGAAATAGACCGAGCCGGCGTAGGACCAGAGACAGAAGAAGACGGCGAAGGCGAGCGCGAACCAGTCTCGCCATCGGTCGCGGCGGATGGCCAACCAGGCGAATCCCAGCGCCAACGGCACGAACAGCAACACCAGCGCATAGCCGCGGGCCTGCAGGCTGTAGTCGATGTGCATGGGATGAATGGCGGCCAACCCGGCGGCGAAGGCGGCGGAGAAGCGTAGCCCCCACAACTGGAGCAGCCACCAGAGCGCGGCGATGGATGCGAGACCGGCGAGGAAGACGGGCAGGCGCAGCGCCACGATGTCGAACTGCTGACGGTGGGCGCCCGAGATGGCCCGCCAGGCGCGGAGGCTGGCCTGGCAGGCGACGCTCAGGAGCACCGGATTGTTGCCGAGGCGATTCTCGAAGAAGGCTTCCTGCCAACCGGCGCCGCGCCAGATTTCCTCGCCATCCTGCCGGATTTCGAGATGCCCGTGAAAGTTTCGGCGCAGGTTGTCCTGCTCATCGAAATAGAGGGCCCGGTCCAGATAGGGAGCGCGAAAAGCGGCGGCCAGGATCAGGAGGAGCACGAGACCGATCCAGTCTTTTCGTTTCGGTGCGAAAAGCGATGAAGGCGCCAATGATGGCGGCGATGCCTTTCGTTGAGCCAGAGGAACCCACCATACCGCCGTGAGCGCCGCCGCCGCCAGTGCGAGGAAAAGCGAGAGCGAGCCGTACCAGAGTCCGATCTGTCGGTAGGCATCGACGCCCAGATTCAGGCTTCCCAGCGTCTCAAAATCCCGGAATACGGACCGGGGCACCTCGGATTCCGCGATCTCGAGACCGCGAGCAGTACGCGTCAGGGCCTGGCCTTCCCATGGCGGATCGATGGTCAGCCAGAAAGCAAAAAATCCGGTCGCCAGGAGTCCCAACAGGAGAGCGACCCGGATCGGCGGCTTCAAACCGCGAAACGATGAGAGAGGAAACATCAACAGAGGGGTAGAGCAAGGTAGTCGACATTCGTCCCGGAACAAGGCGAGGAGGAGAGGGTCGGGAGAACGGATGGCTATCGATAAAATTCCCCAAACGACCAAAAATACTTGGTGAATGTTGAAAATTATAGCTATTTTACAAACGGTGCCCGCCGCGGTGCCGGAAATTTTGACCTCTCCTCTGTCAACCCGGTGCAAACGAACGTAGAACCAGAACCCGACATGTCGGTACCGCCACTGCCACCGCCAGAAGCGCTGGACGGTTTCCTGGCGGAATCACTGAAGCAGGACGAAGAGAGTTTTCGACGAGGACGTCTGCATGTGCGCTTCGGTGTCTTTGGTGGAGCGCTCGCCATCATCTGCTCGGCATTCTACTTTTTCATCGGCCATCCCTGGGGCGGCGCGATTGTCGCGATCTGCGGGCTGGCCGTGATGCAGATCCCCTGGCTGGTTCGAAAGACCGGCAATCTCTCCATCACCGGCCACCTTTACGGCGGGATCATCATGGTCGGGCTGACGGCCCTCTGCGTGGTGAGCGGCGGCCTGGAGGGGAGCGCCTACGCCTGGCTGGCGGCGGTGCCCGCCTGTGTGCTCCTGCTGATGAACTTGAAATCGGCCCTGATCTGGTCGGGGATCGGTTTCGCGATGGCGGCGACTTTCGTGGTGCTGGAATTGTCGAGGATCAATTTCCCGACGACCTATCCGCCAGAGGTGGCAACTTCGATCATCGCGTCGGGAAACATCGGGCTGATCCTTTTCCTGGCCCTGTTGGCCCTGCTTTTCGAAAAAAGTCGCATCGAGGCCTTCGAGCGAATGGAGGAAGCCAACGCGAAACTCGCGGAGGCGAACCAGGAACTGATCGGGCTGAACCGTCAGAAACACGAGTTCCTCAACATCGCCGCGCACGATCTCAAGAATCCGATCACCATCATCTGTGGCTACGCGGATCTGCTGCGCGAACTGGAGAGTCCGACGCTGAAAGAAATTCACGGCAGGGCGGCGGAGATCCTCCGGTCCGGCAATCACATGCTGGAGGTCATCCACAATATCCTCGAAGTCCGCGCGATCGAGGACGGTCGGCGGATTCTGGCCAAGCAGCGGGTTTCCATCCACGATGTCGTCGAAGATCTCGTGGTGACCCATTCCCGGGCGGCCAACCAGAAAAACATCAGCCTCGAAAACGCCACCGGCCCGAATCCACCCGAGGCCTGGGCCGATCCCGGCGCCACGCGGCAGGTGCTGGATCATCTGATCTCGAATGCCATCAAATACACGCCACCGGAGGGTTCGGTCTGGATCACCGTGGAAGTGACGGCGCGTGATGTCGTGGTGGAGGTATCCGATACCGGGCCGGGTCTCAGTCAGGATGAGCAGAAACTGCTTTGGGAAAAATTCACACGACTGACTCCGCGTCCGACCGGTGATGAATCGTCGAACGGACTCGGCCTGTGGATTTCGCAGCGTTTGGCTCGCGAGATGGGTGGACGGACGTTCTGCCGCAGCGTGCTGGGTGCGGGATCGACCTTTGGGGTGCGACTTCCCCTGTGGATGGATCAGGAGGACTTCGTCCCCGAGATCGCGGTGGAAGAAAGCGCCGACGGAGAAGGCGTGGCCGCGTTCGATCGATTGATCGCCGACATCGAGGAACGCGCCGAAGCCCGGGCTCGCGCCGGTGGCAGCAGCGATGTGGCGTTGCCGAGTTGATCGGCCCGACGAGACGCTCGTTTCCGCCTTCGATTCATCGCCATCAAGTGGCGAAATCGTCGCCAATTCCGGGTCGATTGGCCCGCCTCTTGCGTTCAGGTGGGGATTGTCCGAAACATTCCCCTACATGTCAGACCTGAAAGAGAAGATCGGCTTCGATCTGGATAAATGCCGTGCCTCGCTCCCTGAGAACGAGGAGACGCTCCGTCAATACGTCAATCTCAAGTTCGCCGCGCGCGGATTGCCGGTGATCGGAAAGGAGGGAGACTTTCCCTTCATCGAGATCGGCCGGTCGATGCTCCAGAACTTCCAGGAGCGTTTGCGGCTGCTGAAAGACTATCGCTCGCCCGCGGACCGATACATCCAGGGTTGGCTGAAAGATTATCTCGGCGAAGACGGAGTGGAGATCTTCGGCGAAGCGGGGCCGGTGCTTCCCGACGCGCTGATTCTCGAGCGACATGGCATCGCCCGGACGCTGTCGCTGCCGGCCGAGTCGGACTTTTTCAAATCGGACATCGTCTCCAGCTATCGGACCTGGCAGGGGGTCTGCCACAATCCCGCCAACGACCGGCGCACCACCGAGGGAGTCTTTCACGTGACCGAAGGGGGGCTCCCGGTCCCCGGCGACAAGCGGGCGGTACCTCGCGGCGTGTTTGCCCGCATGCTCGATGCCGCCATGAAGCCTCCGGGCGACCTGATGACGCTGCCTTTCTGTTCCGAGGAGCGGAAGCCCACCCGCGCTTTCGTCTCGCTGCTGCTCCGTCCCATCGTGGTTCCCGAAGTGCCGGGATTCACCGGGCAGAAAACGATGGAGGTGCGGTTTTTTGCGCCTGGTAACCTGGTCTCGAATCTCGATTTCGTGGAATCGATCTTCGGCAATGCCGGCGATCCCTTCCTGCCCGAGAATGACGCCCGGCTCGACGTGGAACACTGGAGCGGTCACACCGGTTGCGTCATTCTCGCGCCCCACCTGGTTCGCCTGAAGAAAAAGGAACTCGGGCTGCCCCACGTCAGCGAGGCCACCGAGCGCCAGAAACGCGACGGCATGTGCTGGGAAAGCGAGGACGAGTGCTACAACAACGGCACCGCCTTCAAGCTCACGGCGCGGAATTCCAAGGGCGTCGTGGTCACGCTCATCGCGGACAACTACTTCGGCTACTGCAAGAAGGAGGTGAAGACCCAGATCAGCTTCGCCGCCAACCTCTACGGACTCGCGGAGGAGGAACATGCCGGTGGCGCGCTGGTCTTTCCGAGTTTCGACCTGGGCGAGGACTTTTCGCTCAGCGACTACCGCCAGACGGTCGATCATGGATTCAACGGTGTCGTTTCCCGCTACAGCCCGCTGATGAATGTGCAGCCCGAGGGCTACGGGATCGACAAGAAGTATCCGGACATCGTCTACCTGCCGGAAAACGCCCACATCGATCTGCACGCCACCTCGATCACGTGGACGAACGAATCCGGCGATCACCGCATCAGGCTCCATCCCGGGTTCAGCTACGTGATGCCTTCCGGCTACAAGATCGAGATGCGGAAGCCCTCCCGCGGCCAGCGTTGGCGCCTCGTCGGGACCAATGCCGAGGGGACTTTCTGTCACAAGCCCTGCACCGTTTCCGGGGGCGGGAAATCCGAGATCTCCAAGTCGCTCGCCGACGCCATGGAAGTCGGACCCGTCATCATGCCCGACTTCGAGCGCGACATGTTTCTCGTCCAGCAGCTGCTCGAACGCGGATACGACGACCGCTACAAGCATCAGGTCGACGACGGGCGGAAAAGCCGACCCATCCTCGACCCGACCCGCTCGCTCGGTTCCGTGATCCGGCTGTTCTCTCAGAGCGACGAGTATTCCGACGACTACAACGCCTTCATCGCCTCCATTCCGCGGACGGTGAAAGACTTCATCTTCACCCTGAAACGCTTCTACAAGCCCGACTGGGGCGCCGATTGGCGCAGCCGTTTCCGCGTCGACAGCATCAATGGGCAACCCGGTGTGATGCTGAAGTACCGACTCGCTCCCGTCATCACCCAGTACCTGCGTGTCGGTTACGCCGAGGATGGCTCGTGGCGGATGTTCGGCCTGCGAAAGGACTTCGTGGCCGCCGCCAAGCTCCAGCGGGAGGACGATATCTCCGCTTCCGTCGTCGTGCCGGCCAGCCAGGTCGACCGCCGGTTCATCCACCCGGAAGTCGACTTCCCGGCCTACAAATTCATCGAAAACTGCGAATACCGCCTCTTCCAGCGGCCCGACGACGCCGTCCACATCGGCTACGATCGCAAGACCGAATCCGATTTCGCCAAACCGGCCAACTTTTTCTCCAACTACGAGCCCATTCCCAGAGAGGGCGCGCGCAACATGGTCGAGGACGCCATCCGTTTCGAGCAGTTCACCGAGCCCCTGCGCGAGGTTCTCGGGGAATTCGCCGCCGCCCCCGATGGCACCTCGCCGAGTTACGCCATCAGCTCCTCCCACCCGCGCATCGTCGACGGCAAACCGACGAAAAATCCGCGCTACCTCCAGAACCGACCCGACCTGGAGAATCCGCGCGCCGAATACCTCGGGGAGATCGGAGCCCGCTTCTATCGGCGTCTGCCGCTCGACAAGCCCGTGCTCAATCCCGTGCACGCCGTGCTTCCCGGCCGCCGCAACAATCCGCCCGATCACGCCGCCGGCATCCGTCCGCTCGCCGTCTACGGTCCCATCCACTACCAGGAGCTGCCCGAGCTGTTCATGGATTTCGTCGCCAGCCTCACGGGCAAATCGCCGTCCACGACCGGCGCCGGATCCGAGGGCGCGCTGACCAAGGGCCCGTTCAATGCCCTGCCGCCCGTTTACGATCTCAATGCCGCACTGCTCAGCTACCTGCTCACCGGTTACGAGGGATTCAGCACCGCCGCCGGCTACATCGGGCCCAAAGTCCGCGTCGATCACGACATCTCCCTCGTCGTCCCCGAAGTGTGGAGCCGCATGTTCCTCAACGAACGTGATCCCGCGTGGCTCATTGAGAAAGGTTACCTCGAGCCCGTCGAGGACTTCGAGTACGAGGGCAAGGCCGTGCTCGGCAGCCGGCTCGGCTACCGCATCACCGAGAGCTTCGTGCAGACCTTCTTCGGTCGCATGTTCAACGAACCCGGCTCCGTTTTCACCGAGGCCATGCTGCGGCCCGAGCAGCAGGGCATGGCGGACTACGTCGACGGCATCAACAACATCGTCGAGACCCAGGAACGCGTCGCCAAACAGTATTTCGAGGACGGCTCCATCGAGCTGGCCATCCCGCCGCTGAAGGCCCTGCTCCACCTCATGGCCGAGGGCAGCTATGAGGGGAAAACCGCCAGCGATCCCGGGATCCGTGCCCTGTTCGACCGCGAGACCGTGCTCGCCGCGCCGTGGTACCAGGAGCGTCTCGAGGCAAAGCTGGCGATCAAGAAACAGACCATCGCCCAGCACGTCGCCTCGCTGGAGACCTTTCTCGACAAGAAGCACTACGCCAGCGAAGCCGAGCGCATGCAGGTCAGCGATCGCCTCATCGCCACCCGGGAAAAGCTTGAGGTCCTTGAGCGGGAGCCGGAGATCTACCTCGACACCATCCGCGGCACCCTAGGGGTACAGCCCGGTCTCGATCGGGTGTGACCACGGGAGGGGCAACACTCCTTTAGCCCTTCATCCAGTAGCGGAGGCATCGAAAAGGGCGACAGGATTGTCGCCCCTCCTTTCGCCATCTCGGTGACTACGAGGACAGTGCGACGCCCTTCACCAGCATCCAGATCGCCATCGCCATCATCATTAGGTTCTCCGTCAGCGAGATGAATCCCAGCGGCACGCTGCTGCCGCCGCCGACGCAGGCGCAGTTCAGGTCGCGCTTCTCCAGGTAGACCGCCTTGAAGACCGAGATCGCGCCGATGGTGCTCACCACCAAGGCCGCCGGAGCCACCACCCACGTCGCCAGGCCGGCGATCATGAGGATGCCCGCGCCCGCCTCGACGAACGGGTAGACGTACGAGTAGGGGACATAACGCCGTGCCACCAGGTCGTACTGGACAAAGCCCGTGGCGAACGATTGCAGGTCCTGCAGTTTCAGGATGCCCAGCACCGCCATGCTGAGGGCGATGAACAGCTCCAGCACGCGGATGATCGACAGAGCGCCCTGCATCGCCCAGCAGGTCGTCAGCGCCATCAGGAACGTCACCGCGAACACCGCGATCACCGGTTGATAGGTCTCGCCCTCCTTCGGGTCCGGCTTTTTTCCCAGCCGCTCGCGCAACGCGTCGTAGCCACCCACGTGCTCGCCCTCGATGAAAATCTGCGGCGTCTCGTCGTAGCCATGCTCCTTCTTGTAGGCCGCGTTGGCGTTCATCGATTCGAGGCGATGATCCTCGATTTCGAATCCTGCGCGCTTGAGCAGGTCCTTCGCCTTGATGCCCCAAGGGCACAGGTGATCCGGCGTGACCATGCGATAGATCGTGGCGTGCTGGCTCATGGTGAAAACGGGGGTGAGAAAGGGAATGTTGTCGTACCGTGCCCGCCACGCTGGCGGGACCGCTGACTCTGTAGACGCGACCCGCAGCAGCTACCTTTCACCCGGGCCATGCCGGAGGGGCGATTTTCAATCGCCCACCAGCCCCGGACTGACGCGGGCGAATGCAATTCGCCCCTCCGAACCCTCACGGTGTCGATGAGCTGCTGCTGTTGCTGTTTGAGAAATCCGGTGGCGGAACCAACGACGAACCGCCCGCCCGGATCGGGCGGAAAACGGCGCGATCCGAGTGGGGACGGGCGAAGATAGAGCAAAGAGGGTAGGGTCGCGGACCCAAGAGGGTTGGGTCGAAGATGGGAGATGGGGGAGGTCGAGCGGCACAGTGATGAGTGGCACAGCGGCACAGGGTAGGGAAGATCGGAGAGGGAAGAGGGGGACGTTGAGCGGATCGGTCGTAGCCGCCTTCGCCAGAAGGTGGGCGGGCTGTGGGTGGTCCACGCTTTGGCGAACGCGGCTACGCTGTCAGGCGCAGCGGCGCGGAGATTTATCACTCGGTCAGGATACCACGCCGTCGAAGCCAGTCTTCGAAGGCGGGAGG
>JAGRPB010000128.1 GCA_020439945.1 Verrucomicrobiia bacterium | reverse complement strand
GTTCCCGGACGCAATCTGCTCGGCGAAAAGGTCGAGGTGAAAGTCGGCCAGGAAAGCGCGGGACGCCTTGGCGATGAAATCGACCTCATCGGCCAGCATGTGCATGACGATGAGACGGAACTCGTCGTCCTCCACGATGCACAGACAGCCCCCATCGTAACCAAAGCTCATCTGGTCGACCTTCCGGTTTTTCTGAGCGAAATAGGTCTGGATGTCATCGACCGCTGACACCATGTCGTTGATCCGCGCTTCCGAGAATGGAAACAGGTTTACCAGGATTTCCGGTCCTCGCACCAGGCACACGCCACACACCGTTCCCGCGTTTCTCAGGGCCGACAGGGGCCCCTGGATACTCTCCTTGCTCATACTGTGATTCCCGTGTGAATCCAAAAAAGGTGATGATTCGGCGCCGCGCTCATTCTTCCTATTCGTTCATGTAGTCGTTCAACTGATTGAACAACTCCCTCATCGGCATGCGGCGGTTCACCAGCGCGCCAATCAGTTCCGGCGCCTGCGGATCCGATCCCGGGTCGTAGCGGAACGCCGAAGTGTCGTTTCCATCATAGAGCGCGCCGAAAGCGATGGCGTTCATCTCCAGGCGCTCGCCGATGATCTGGGCGCACTCTTGCAAAGTCATCAATTCGTCCGCAAAACGTTCGGTATCCCGGCGTCCCGAACGTCCGCGGGCGGATCCCCCGGCGGCGCGGAAAAACCGCGGCTTCTTTCGCTCCAACGCGTCGTTGAGGATGGCGTTGGTTTCCGCGGCTTCGGCGCCGCTGAGGGGTGAAGGATCGGTATCCATGGGTCGTTCGGAAGGACGGACGAGAATGATTCCGGGAAATAGGGCCGATGTCGACCACGATTTCAATGCGCTGTGTGCGAGCGGGCGATCTCAATGGCGATTTGGGCGATACGGCCCAAGTCATTATCAAAATCAACCTTTTCTATAATAATTATTGTTTTTGTATTTTTTTGTGCGATTTTGGTGATTAGATAACCTTGTTCCTCCCCATGAAAACTCGAGCCTTTTCCCAGATCGAAGCTCTGGTCGCGGTAGCGGCCATTGGGATTCTGGCGTCGATCGCCTATGTCACGATTGGCGATGTGGCGACTTCGGCTCGGGAGCAACGGATGTCTTCTGACATCGATACCTTGAATCGCGCGGTCAAAGTTTATCTCGCCAATGGAGGCGACCTCTCCGGAGCGGAATCGATCGGGGATGTCGTCACGCGTCTGAAAAGCGCGGTCTCCTCGGAAGACGCCAGTGCGTCAACGGGGCTCACTTCCTCCATGGTTGATTCTCGCCTGAACTTCAAAACCGTGAAACGCGGGCAGGGCGATCAGACCGTCAGTTGGAATGCCCAGACGAAACAGTTTGAAGTGGCGCAGTCGCAGGACGGTGTGGTCACGGAATTCTATCTCGATGATGCGTCGGCCGAGGAGACGCAGTCCACGGATTCCAGAAAGCTGGCGATGAGCTTTGCGAAGGAATCTGGGTGGATCTGGGATTACGAAGACCAGATGCCGGTGAACAACCCTCCGGGTACCACCCCCATCACTGTCACCACGCCGTCTCCGTCTCCCTCCACACCAACTCCATCACCCTCGCCGTCACCATCACCTTCTCCCAGCCCGGCGCCTCCATCCGGCACGTTGGACCCTCCCACAGCATCGGTCCCTGCCGGCACCTACCCGATCTTCAACTATGACATGCACGTCGCTCTTACGGATCCGAATCCGGCCGGAAGTTCCAAGATGGTCTACTCGATCGATTACGGCGCCTGGCTCGATTACTCCGCACCGATTACAGTGCAAGCTGGCTCCACGCTCAGCGTGCAATCGCTGGCCCTGACCTCCGACTGGAGCGACAGCCGGAAGGATGACATCCTCTACGAGGCCACACCAGCCCGCCTCGCTCCTCCAGTCATTTCACCCAACTACACTTCTTTTGGCTATTTTTTCAATCGCACGATTCGTGTTACGCTGGTGAATACGAATCCAACCGGAGCTTCCGATATCATGTATCGGATCAATGGCGGCGCCTGGGAACTCT
The DNA here is from genome assembly GCA_020439945.1 of Verrucomicrobiia bacterium. Lineage (GTDB taxonomy): Bacteria > Verrucomicrobiota > Verrucomicrobiia > Verrucomicrobiales > DEV007 > JAEUHH01. The sequence goes on along the minus strand of JAGRPB010000128.1, from coordinate 14,729 downwards.
ACGACAAGGCGTTCAATATCCAGAGGAGCAAATACCCAACCGGTGCAGCGATCGAAGCCAAGGCCGTTTCCACAGATTCTCCCTATTGGTCCGAAAGCACCGTCTCCGCTCGTTCCATCCCGGTCGTCGCCCTGGAATTGGCTGGTGGAGCCACAGGAGAATTCTCCAACCCTGGAGGAACGGCCAGTCTGGTGACGAATTTGGGCGAACAGGGGTTGTCATCATCTTCCTACCTCGACTGGGGTGATGTCGTGAGGCGAGCAGGAGACAACGAGCCGCTGGCGCGAAGCTCCATGGATTTCACCGGCACTCAATTCAGTTCCGTTTACGAAGGAGAACGGTTTCAAGTTGGGACGCTAGACTACTTCAACGGCAGCTCCTATGCGTTCGATAGGATTACAGGTCTATCCACTGGAGCCACCAGCGCTCAGTTTGGCATTAGCATTTCTCTAACCGACGCTTCGGGCGTCACCCTGGCAACTCAATTCAGTTTTGATTTCGAATTGATCAACACGACCAACGCCGAAGATCCAAACAACCCGTGGGCCGATGCCGACTACGTTCGTATCTCAAATCCCACGGCCACCGAGCGCCTTTACATCGAAGATCGCACTTATGAGTTCCGTCTCGAATTCGGCGACTCCACCGACAATGGGTTTGCTCTGTTCGACGAATTCCACATTCTCGAATGGGAAGGCGCGACTGCCAACCTGTATGGCACCTTCTACGAGATTTTCTGATTCGGAATCGCACTCGGAGCTATACGTCGCCGGATATCATTGATCAATCTGGCGGGGTCATCATTGTGGTCGCTGACCCTTGACGCATCAACCCTGAGTGTGATTCGGCGACCGCGAGAGCGCAGCAATTCCCGCCCCAACCAGGCCGTTCGCAGCCGCGGATGGATCAATCCGAGCAGGTGAAACAGGACCGAGTTTCGCCCGGGCACGAAAATCGGCACCGCGGTGGCGCGATGCCGAATCGCCAACGCGGCGACATGCGGTGACCAGGGCCCCTCCTCGACAGAACGTGATTTCATCCGCCAACTCGCCACTTCGCCGGCCGGAAAGACGACCAGGCACCCTCCCGCCCCCAAGTGACGCGAGGCCTTGCGAATGCCGTCCAGATTGCGTCCCTTGGAATCGGGACCTCCGTATACGTCCACGCCGATCAGGGTTTGGCTGAGTGGCGCGACCGACGCCAGGAATTGATTCGCGAGGATCTTCGTATCGGATCGCTGTCTCAGCACAAAGGTCCCGACCGCAATCGCATCCGCGCCACCGAATGGATGATTCGCCACGATCACCGTGGGCCCGGACTCCGGAATCTGCTCGTTCCCTTCGACGCGAATATCAAACCCGAACCGTTTCGCCAGCCGCGCCAAGTAGGGCATCGGCTCATCGCTCACCGCGGCCTCGGTAAACAGGCGATCGAGGCGATCGTATCCGAGCATCCATTCGACCATCCGGAAGGTCGAACGCACCAGGAAACCCTTTCCCGAAAACCATCCGGGGAGCCCTTTTCTCAGATCGAGCGTCCGATCCCTGTCGTTCCCTGTTTTCACTTCCGGCACTCGCTGGGCGTCGATGTCGCCATGGCTCCTTTTCCGGGCACTTCGAACCAATCATGAGCGCGATGCTCACGGAGGGTTCGCCAGATTTCGCCGATTTCAGGGGGCCGCATGCCACGCGACCGATTGGCCTCGCCGATCTCGAACGCGATATTCCACTGCCGGATCAGATCGGCCCACGCCTGGAAGATTGAGTAACCCGGCGAATAGATGTGGGTCGACTCGGATGTGACGCCGTTCAATTCGAGAATCCTGAGATTTCGTCCGGCCTCCAGGTCCTCGATCGAGGGCACCTTGATGTCGTAGCGTCCGAAAAAGAAACCGTCGAAACGCCGGCTGAGGTCATCGATCGAATCACGAAGCTCGTCTGTCGTATGGACTCGCCCATCGAGAAAGATCGCCCCTCGACAATGAGTGCCCAGGTCCGTAAGCCGGATCTTTTCCCCCGCGGCCGGCACGTCGTTGAGATGATGAGCCCATTTCTCGAGAAAATGCGGCGCCATCTTCACCGCCCGGGGATCGTCCAGGATCAGATCCTCCAACCTTTTTCCGCCATCGCCGGTTACCAACGGCAACGTTTTCTCGGTGATCGAGAGAATCTCTCCCGATTTCGCCTCCGGAAACCGGAAGTAGAAAACTCCGAATTCGAGACCGTCGACATACTCCTGCCCAATGACCGGATGGGCACAGTGAGCGAGGTAGTCAGCGGCTTGTGCTTCACTTTCCATCACCCCCACCCCCTGGCCGCGCTCACCGATGTCCGGCTTCAGAACGAGCGGATAGCCGAGACCGTTCTCGGACAGAAACTTTCTGAGGATGTCGAGGCGTTCGTCCACGCTTCCCGGCGGCAACAGGGTCCACCGCGCGATTTGCGCCCGGGAATCGGGATCTTCCGCGAAGGCTCCCAGAATTTCGCTCTTCGATTCCAGCGCCAACCCGCCGAGTGGCATGCCCGGATTGGCGAGAGCGAAGAGAGTCAGGCTCCGATGACGGATTCCCAGCCACAGGATCCAGGCAAACACCGGGGGATAGAACACCCACATCGGCCAAAACTCCCACTCGCGCAGGCGCGACCACTTCGAGAACAACATACGGCGTCCCCGGTGGGTGAGACCGTATTCGAGTCCCTGCGTCAACAACCAGATGATGGCGATCAGCGCCAGAATCACCAGCCACGCGGCTTTCTCATACACCTCCAACCAGTCGAGCAACACGTCGCCGATCTTGTAGGCGACACCCACGAGGATCGGAGTCCAGAGCAGGCAGGCCAGGGCCATGAAGGCGGCGAACTGCCAGAAGGGATAGCGGACCAGACCCGCCGCCACATAGATCGGCAGCCGCGAGCCCGGAAGGAATCGGGAAGAAAAAACGATCTTGCCTCCGTGCCTTTCAAAGAGTTGCCGACCCTGCTCCACCCGTTCCCCGCTGATGAACCAGCGAAACGGCGCCCGGTCCAGCAAACCACCCCGCCCCAGTCGCCCGAGACCGTAGAGTCCGATGTCACCGATCCACGTGCCCGCCAGGCAACCGAACGCGGCCAACCAGTAGGGAAGGATGCCGTGAGCCGCGAGGGTGCCGCCCGCCACGCAAGCCAGGTCTTCGCTGAGCATCGTACCCGCGCCGAGGAGAAATGCGATGACGGCGGGAGGCAACGTTTCGGCTTCGGCCAGGCTGTCCGAGACGATTGTCCCGGTCTGGCAAGCCACCAGAAACGCCGGCAGCAGGAAGACCACCGCGATCGGGAAGCGTTTTCGGAAAGGAACCTTCATGCTTGCGGAAAGCGAGACAGGTTCACGTCAAAAACTTCGGCGGCACCCGTCAGATCCGGTTTCTCAGCCTCGTAGAGAAACCGGACGGAATGAGAGTCGACCGTGATCCGGCTGATGCTCCAGGTCTGGGCGTCCGGGCGATTCATCCGCACGCTGGTGGCGGACGGCGTTTCGGATTCGCCGCGTCCCAGGCCCCCGTGGTGGTAGTTCCACAAGGCTTCGGGCAGATCCTCCGGCAAAGTGGCTCGTACTTTCGCGAGTCGATCGGCGCGTCCGGCGATCACCGATTCGGTTTGAAAGGACGACGAACACACCGGCATCGCGGGCGCCATTTCGATCAGCTTTCCCTCCGCCGACCATTCCCAGGCATCCACGTCCAGCCCGCTATCATTCATCGGCGCGAAAGTGACCAGACGAAACGGCGGGTATTGCCGCGTATCGATCGCCGCGACGCGGTCGAGCATTTCCGCACGCGATCTCGAATCGGCCAGCCCGACAGTCAGTTCCCCTCGGCTTTTCCATCCTTCGATCGGAGGATCGCCCGCCTCGCGGTCGTACCAATTCAACAATGCCGCCGCCAGGCCTCTCTCGTTCACCACGATCCAGGTGCCACCTCCCACCGGATCGACCGGAGCCAGAAAACGGACGCCGTTTCGGACCATCACCGTCGGCGGCGAGGCTGTCTCGCGGGTCTTGCGTTCGTCGCGATTGAAAAAGATTTCGTAGCGTTCACCGCCATCGTTCCACCAGGTGAGGGTGCACATGATCGAGGCTCTACTCGTTCGATCGGCGGAATTGGTCAAGGGAGGAAACGCCCGCCGTCTCTCCTACAGCAGATGGAGCCGTCCCGGTCTCAGCGACGAAGGCCGCACGCGCCGCAGGGTTAGAAAGTTCATGGCGGCCGGGTTTTCCACATCCGCTTCGTGATGCTCCTCGTGAATCGTCTCCCACTCCACTTCCGCCTCGTAGTCGGGAAACCGGGGATAATCCTCCAGATCGTCCCCGCCGGCCACCTCGAGATCGACCCGGGTCAGGACCAACTCATCGGCGAAAGGCAACGCGGCGGCAAAAACCGCGCCGCCTCCCACGACTACCAGTTCGGGCGCGCCATCCTCGAACGCCTCGGTGACGGCCTCCTCTACCGTGTGTGCTGTCTGACCCAACCCTGTATCATGCTCACGGGAATGGGTCAGCACGATCGGCTTGTGATCGGTGAACCACCCGTCCATCTCCTCAAAGGTCCGTCGCCCCACCAGCAGATGTTTCCCGGCGCAGTAGTCGCGAAAACGTTTCACGTCGCGCGGCAGCTTCCAGGGAAGTCCTCCTTCGGGTTTCGCGATCACCCGATGGCGATCCATGGCGGCAATCATGGAGACTTTCATGGCTTTCCCCCACTTTGAACATTCCGGAACGAAATGACCACGCGGAATTTGCGGAGTTCCGCGCCGCCGCCTATCCTTGCGCGTGGCTTCCACCATTCTCATCCTGGCGCTTTTCGGAATCGTGGCCATCCTACTCGAACTGGTGCTTCCGGGAGGCGTCCTCGGGGTGGCGGGCGGCCTCTGTCTCGTCGCCGCTTCGGCGCTCAGTTTCGTCGAGTTTGGATTCTCCGCCGGTCTGGCCATCACCGTCGGTCTCGGAGTGCTGGCGCTGCTTCTCTTCCGGCTCTGGATGAAATACTTTCACCGCTTGCCCGGCACCCGCCAACTGGTCCTGTTGGGAAAAAACTCACGAGGCGATGCCCGGCCCGAAGGAGACGCTGCTCTCGCGGGAAAAGTCGGCACGGCGTTGACGGAGATCGCGCCCTCGGGCAAAGCGGTCTGCGACGACGAACGTTTCGACGTCATCGCGGAATCCAACGCGATTCCCAAGGGCAGTCCCGTCGCCTTCATCCGACGCTCCGGTCCCGGCTGGGTCGTTCGTCTCTCGGAGTGAATCGGAGATCAACTCAGGGAGCGGAGATACTTTTCGATCTCATACTGGGACCGTACTTTCTCCTCGTTCTTGCCTCGCTTGCGAAAACGGTTTTGCAGATCCTTGTCGAGAATGCGCGCTTTGCAGTTGTCGCGCCATTGAATCTCGAAGTACTCCAGCAACTGCTCCGCCAGCTTCGGTTCCAGCACCGGGAAAATCGTTTCCACCCGGGTATCGAAATTCCTCGGCAGGAAATCCGCCGAAGACAGATACATCTCGGGATTGCCTTCGTTGTGAAAGATCAACAGGCGTGAGTGCTCGAGATAGCGATCGACGATTCCGATCGCTTCGATTCCGGCCCCCGGTCCCTCCGCATCCGTCAACACGGAGAACATGCTGCGGCAGATCATGCGGATCTTCACCCCCGCTTGCGCCGCCTGGTAGAGAAGCTCCACCGTCTCGACATCGGAGATATTGTTGATCTTCAGGGAGAGTCTTCCTTCCCCTCCCCGCTTCGCGATGGCGATCTCGCGCTCGATTTTTTCCCGCAGGAAATTCCGCAGATCGAAAGGCGCAATCTTGAGGTGCTTCAACCGCGGACGCCGGTAGGTGTGTTCGAAGAATTTGAAGATGGCGGCCACATCCTGCCCGATCTCCGTATGACTCGTCAGGAGCAGGTGATCGGCGAAGATCGAGGCGGTGTCCTCGTTGAAATTCCCCGTTCCCAACGCCGAGTAGTACCGATCGGTTCCGTGCTCGCGCCGGTGGATCAGCAGCAACTTCGAATGCACCTTCAAACCCGGAACGCCCAGAACCACGCGCACCCCGGCCGCCCGGTAGGCGTTGGCCCAGGCGATGTTCGCCTTTTCATCGAATCGCGCCGTCGGTTCCACGAGGACGGTCACCTTCTTTCCATTCTGCGCCGCGGCCATCAACGCCTTGGCGACAAACGACCGCTTCGCGAGCCGGTATTGGGTCATCCAGATTTCCTGCACCAGGGGATCGATGCTCGCCTCGCGAAGCAGTTCGATGTAGCGACGGAAAAAGTGATAGGGAAAATGGAGGAGGACATCCTGTTTTCTCAGGATATTAAAAAACCCCAGCTTCTCCCGGCGCTTGAGGGCGCGGTTGAAGACGGGCGGCGATTTCGGATAGAGCAGATCGTCGCGACCCAGCTTCGGAAAACTGATCAGGTCCTTGCGATTGTGATAGCGGGCTCCCGGATACAGCGTGTCCGACTTGGCGAGGCTGAGCTTGCGCAGCACCAGGTTGAGGAAATTTTTCGGAAACGCCGCGTCGTAGTTGGCCCGAACCGGCAGGCCCTCCTCGCGAGCCTTCAGACCTTCCGTCAGTTTCTCGTAAAAACTTTCCGTGAAATCGTCGTCGTACTGGATCTCGGCGTCGCGGGTGAACTTGATCGCATAGCTCTCGTAGTGATCGTAGGGCAGGTGCCCGAAGAGATCGCCGAGACCGAAACGGATGATGTCATCGAGATACATCACCAGGCGTTTCTTACCCACTTCTGGCAGGACCACGAAGCGCGGCAGATCGCCGGGAATCTCGAGAAAGGCGTGGGCCGGACGCCCGTTGCCCCTCTTCTTGCTCAGGCGAATCGCCAGATACATCGGGTGATCCTTCAACTGCGGCAGGGCCGCCGTCGCCTTCAGCATGATCGGCATCAGGTGCGGACTCACCTCGTTGCGGAAATAGTCGGTGAGCCAACCCTGCAGTTTCGCCGGCACATGGTTGTCATTGACCAGTTCGATTCCGTTGGCGGAGAGATCGGCGAGCGCGCGGTCGTAGGCCACGTTGAAATCCCGCGCCTGGTCCGCCACCATCGCGTTGACCTCACGCAACGTTTCGTTGGGATCGGGAATGTTCAGTTCCCGCCAGCGGGTGCCGAGCATCGTCAGTCTTTTCAGCGTCGCCACGCGCACGCGAAAAAACTCGTCCATGTTTGACGAATAGATTCCGAGGAACTTGATGCGTTCCAGGAGCGGCACTTCCGGGTTCGTTCCCTCCTGGAGAACGCGGGCATTGAAGGCGAGCCAACTGGTCTCCTTGCTTCGAAACGGAATCTTCATGGGATCAAATCGCGGCCAGTACCTGCCCGCAAACGGCAAACTGCCAAGCATATCGCTCAGCCACCCACACGCCAGCCGATTATTGTGAAAACTCCAAAAGTTTCGCCTTTTTTGGATCGATCACACCGAAAAGCGGTCCACGGAAACAGAAACGCCCGCGTCTCGCGAGGAGGCGCGGGCGATTTTCGTGTTTCGCTGATCGTGGTCTCGATCGCAGATCGCACCGGGTCGCCCCGATCAGATCTGGCCAAAAAGCGTCTTGCCGGAGGAAAGCAGGTTGTCGCAACCTTCGGCGACCCGGGCCGCCATCGCTTCCTCACCCTTCTTCAGGTAGCCACGCGGATCGTAGGCTTTCTTGTCACCGATTTCGCCATCGATCTTGAGGACGCCCTCGATGTTCTGGCACATGTGGGTGACGATCGGACGGGTGAACGCGTACTGCGTGTCGGTGTCGATGTTCATCTTCACCACGCCGTAGTCGAGCGTTTCGCGGATCTCTTCCAGCGTGCTGCCGGAACCACCGTGGAAGACGAGATCGAACTCGGCATCGGAACCGTACTTCTCCTGCAGAGCGGCCTGACCGTCGCGAAGGATTTTCGGCTTCAGTTTCACCGCGCCCGGCTTGTAGTGACCGTGGACGTTGCCGAAGGTCGCCGCGAACGTGAAACGGCCGATGCTGCTCAGCGCGTCGTGCACCGCGAGCATGTCTTCGGGCGTGGTGTAGAGATCCGCGTCGGGCGTGTCTTCGCTGCCGGCGGCGCCGTCTTCCTCACCACCGACCACGCCGGCTTCCACCTCGAGGATGATTTCGAGTTCGGCGCACTTGGCGAGGTATTCCTTGGAGATGGCCATGTTCTCCGCGAGAGGGAGAATCGAGGCGTCCAGCATGTGGTTCTGGAAAAGGTTGTTCTCGCCCTTGGCGCGACGCTTGGCGGTCGCTTCCAGAAGCGGATCGAGGAAACTGGCGGCTTTCTCCGGCTGACAGTGATCGGTGTTCAGCGCGACCATCACATCATACTGCTCGGCGAGGCGGTGAGCCGCTTCGGCAAGGACGATCGTTCCGAAGGCGGCGTCCTTGTTGTTCAGACCGGAAGCGAACTGACCCGCGCCGGTGGAGAACTGGATGATGCCGTCCGACTTGGTGTCGGCGAAGGCCTTGAGCGCGGCGTTGAGAGTGATGATGCTGGTGCAGTTGATCGCGGGATACGCGTAGCCACCCTGCTGGGCGGCGTCCAACATCTGGGCGAATTGTTTTGGTGTCGCTACTGGCATGTTGCGGGGACGGTTATTCGATGAGCTTCACATTGCAAGCAGGGAATTTGCCACATGGCGCAGCGATTCCGCTCAATCCTTCTCCACCAGCCAAACGTTGCGATAGGCGACCGGATTGCCGTGCCCCTGGAAGACGATGGGACCCTTTGGGCCTTCGGGCCGCTTGGCTCCGGCGCCGGTTCCCTGAGGCAGTTCGACCTGGTCGTGAATGGTGACGCCGTTCTGTTTCACGCTGATTCGCGCGTTGGTGACTTTCTTGTCACCTTCGAATTTCGGCGCGGTGAAATCGATGTCGTAGGTCTGCCAGGTCAACGGCGGGCGCGCCATCGGCACGTCGGGCGTCTTGAACTTGTAAAAGCTCCCGCAGAGCTGTTTCACGTCGGACTTCAGCGGAATACCGGCCCAATCCGGGTTGTAGAGCACGCCGAAGCTGTCCAGCACCTGCACCTCGTAGCGGTTCTGCAAATAGAGGCCACTGTTGCCGCGATCCTGACTGGAAAGGGCGGCGCCGGGCTTGTAGGGAAGGCGGAATTCGACGTGGAGCGTGAAACTGCCGTATTCGTCCGTGGTTTCTGAACCGGCCCAGAGATAACCCTCTTTGATCTCGCCCTTGACCCTGTCAGATGCCTCGCCGTCGAAAAGCACGACGGCATCTGCCGGTGGCTTGGCGCCCAGAGTCGGGCTCATGCGCTCGACTTTCGACGCTCCACCGATCCATTCGTCGAGACCGTCCCGCTCGACCACGGCGGTTTCCGGCTTCTTTCCGTCCCAGCCATCGTCCGGCAAACCGCCGGCGAATCGGGTCACGTAGAATTTACCCTCGCTCAACGCGGCGACCTGGATCCCTGAGTCTCCCTTTTTGTATTCTCCCTGAATGAGAAAATCAGGATCTTCCGCCGCGGCGGTGTCGGGTTCGGTCCAGGCTTTCGGGCCTTCTTTCTTTTCGTCGGCGCCTTGCGCCTGGGAAGCGACCAGGAATACGCCGAGCATCGAAATGCTAGCGATGGTGGATATCGGCAGGAGGGAGGTTTTCATGGAGCGGATGTTGGCACAGGATGGATTCCGGGCGCAAGTCTCCGTCCCTCAGAGCGGATGAAATTCTTCGCCCGTCAGCATTTCCACCAGGATCGGCACGTAGTCGCGACTCAGTTCCTCGATGGAGCGCTTCGGAAATTCCCAGGTGATCCACGGCAGGTTCCGCTCGATCGCCCAACTCCCCATCGAACCCGGGGTCGGGTAACCGATTTCCGTCACCAGAGGCAAGGCTGTCCTCTCCGCCAACCAGCGGCCCGCCGGAGAATCGCAGGGATCGTCCACACACGCCAGCGGCGCGTGCAACGCCACCACTCGCGACGGTCGCAGGCGATCCAGCAACTCCAGCAGCGCCCGGGTCTCGGGCTCCGAAGCTGGTTCCGAACCGGTGCCGATCGTGACGGGAGCCGCCTCCGGTTCATCGACATGCCACCGATAGCCGACCGGCTCGGGTTGCCAATTGGCGGCGGGAAAATTCCGGTTCAGATCGACCCCGGCCGCGTTACCGCGCGTGCCGGAAAGCAGACCATCGGGATTCACCGCCAGCACACAGGCGACATGTTCCGGCGGTGCCGCCAGACACCGCAACGCCCGCGAGAGGATCACGGTCGTCTCCGGTTCCTCGCCATGCACGCCGGCGATGATCAGCGTGCGACATTCTCCGGAAGCCGGCGCCAGCCACTCCAGTAACGCCCCGCGACGCGTCCGGCCAAATTCCTCCAAGGTGAATGGCAGATGCGCGCGTCGCTCCATGGCCGGTCGGATCACTCCGCGTTCGAACCTTCATCGACCCGCTGCCAAGGCACCTTACCGGCGTGGTTCACGTGCTCCAGCAGGGACTCGAACAGTTCGTTGTACTTTTTCGGCGCCTTCTCCCGGGGAATCGGGCGTTCTTCATAGGGGTCATCAGCGAGGTGATACATCTCGTAGGGTTCGAAGGCGGTATTCCGCATCAGTTTCCAGCCGTCCGATTGCACCGCATGATAGGGAATGCCGCCGTATTTCGGACCGCCTTCCAGCCGCACCCAGTAGACATCGCGCGGCTTGTCCTCGAACGGCTGGCCCAACAACAGCGGCGCGAAACTGCGTCCGTCGATCTCGTGCTCGATCGGCGCGCCCGCCAGTTCCGCGAGAGTCGGGTAGAAATCCATGCCCAGCGAAAGGTGATCGTGATTCACCTGCCCCGCCGCGATCTTTCCGGGCCAGGCCACACAGGTGCCTACGCGAATACCGCCTTCCCACATCTCCTGCTTACCTCCGCGAAGCGGCGAGTTCCGGGCGCCCGCGCTGACGAGACCGCCGTTGTCGGAGGTGAAGACGATGATCGTATTGTCCCAGGCACCGGTTTCCTTCAACGAAGCCAGCACCTGTCCGACTCCATGATCGAGGTGCTCGATGAAGGCGACCAGCTTGGCGCGAGTCTGATCGATCCCCTTTTCCCGGGCCAGCACTTTGTCCAGCCACTCCTGCGGCGGCTGGACCGGATTGTGCGGCGCATTGTAGGCGAGGTAGAGAAAGAAGGGCTGATCGCGATGCGCGTCAGAGGTGCGGTCCTTGATGTAGTCGATGGCCCAGTCGGTGAAAATCTCGGTGGCGTGTCCCTCGGGATTCACGGTTTCCTCGTCTTTCCGCATGTAGTTAATGCCGTGGCGGAGGTGGTTGTAATAATCGTCCATCATGTCGCCGAGGAAGCCGTGGAAGAAATCGAAACCGCGGTCGTTGGGGCGATCGGGTTTGAAAAGTCCGAGGTGCCACTTTCCGACGATCGCGGTGTGGTAACCGGCCTTTTTCAGCACCGCCGGCAGCAGGACGGCGTCCTCACGCAGTTTACCCCAGTTGGTGGATTTGCCCGGCAGCGGCGTGCGGATCACTCCCGGGACACCCGCATTGTCCGGATAGAGCCCGGTGAGAATGGCGGCCCGGCTCGGCGAGCAGACCGGACAATTCGCGTAGAAATTGTCGAAGCGCATTCCAGCCGAGAAGAGGCCGTCGATGTTGGGCGATTTAAGATCCGGCGCGCCGTAGGTGGAGAGATCTCCGTAGCCGAGGTCGTCGGCGATGATGAAAACAATGTTCGGCGGGCGCTCCGCCCCGTTCGCGGAAAACGAGACCAGGGCGAGGAAAGCGAAGCAGGAGAAGATTCGGGAGATCATTTCGGGGGGATGGGGTTTTCTAAAAAGAACTGGCGCAGATTTCTTCTTTAAGGGGACGGAGAGTTGATGTGAAGTGGAATCCCATGAAATCCCCCACCCTTTTGAGATTCGCTGGCGCCGCACTTTTTCTGTTCGTTGCGTCGGAAATGGATCGCGCCACGGCCGACGAAGTCATCCATCTGCGTGATGGCTTTCACAACTTCCGCCATCGCGCGATGACCGATAAGAAGGCGCATGTGGCCTTTCTCGGCGGATCGATCACCCAGAATGCGAAGGGGCATACGGCGATGATTCCCGCGTGGCTGAAGGAACAGTTTCCCGAGGCGGAGATCTCGGTGACGAATGCCGGGCTCAGTTCGACCGGTTCGGTCAGCGGCGCGTTTCGGGTCGCCGATGACGTGCTCGCCAAAGGCCCCGTCGATCTGTTCGTGGTGGAATTTGCGGTGAATGACGATCAGGATTCGATGCTCGACCGCGAGACCGCCATTCGCGGCATGGAGGGCATCATCCGGCAGGTCCGCGGGAAGAGCTCGACGACCGACATCCTGATGGTGCACTACATCAATCCCGATCTCCTCGCGAAAGCGCAGGCGGGCGAACAGGCGACCAGTGTGGCCGCACATGAATCGGTCGCGGAGCATTGGCACATCACCACGGTCAATCTCCCGGTGGCGCTGGCGAAGGCCACGGCCGATGGAAGCATGAACTGGGAACGCTATGGCGGCGTACATCCGAATCAGGAGGGCTACCGCTGGGCGACGGGTTTCATGACCGAGGCTTTGGCGCAGGGGTGGAAAAGCGAACCGGAAACTCCCGGCATCGTCGAACACAAGGTTCCCGACGCGCCTCTCGATCCCGGTTCATACGGTCGCGTGATATCCATTCCGCTGTCCCAGACGAGTCTGCTCGAGGGATGGACGCTGGGAAAAGTCGGCAAGGAACTGCTGCCGATGGGTTCCATCCGGAGTGACTATCTCGATCTTCCCGTGCTGCGAGGAGAGGAACCAGGCTCGATCTTCTACCTGGAATTCTCAGGCCGGGCGCTCACCGCCTTCGTCCTCGCCGGACCCGATGCCGGGACGCTCGACATCAGCATCGATGGCGGAGACTGGAAACCGGTCACCCTTTTCCATCGATTCAGCACCGGCCTGAACTACCCGAGAACCGTCATTCTCGCCGACGATCTCAAATCGCAGTTCCACCAGGCCGCCATCAGGATCTCGGAAACCAAGCCGGAGGGCAGCGAGGGCCACGCCGCGTCCCTCCTGAAACTGGGCGTCAGCGAGTGAATCCGAGCCGGTCAGTGAGTGATCTCCACCACGTCACCGACTTCGCAGACGGAGAACAAGTGCTTCGCCCCGCTGTAGGGGACGCGGATGCAACCGTGCGAGGCGGGATAGTTCGGCACATAACCCTGGTGCAGGCCGAAGGCCGCGCAGCTCAGGCGCATGAAATACGGCATGCTGGAGCCGTAGAGGGTCGAGTTGTGATGCCGGTGTTTGTCGGTGATGACGTAAACCCCGGTCGGTGTCCGGTAACCGCTCTTGCCGGTGGAAACCTGGGTGCTGTAGACAGACTTACCGCCCTCATATAACGTGGCGCGCTGGGAACCCAGATCGATGATCACCTTGCGAGGCTGTTTGTCCGGATCCGGGTCGCGACCGAGAATGACCTGCATCATGGGAACGTCCATGTGCCAAGCCGCGATATTGACGGGCCAGAGATAACGGCGGCTGGAATCTCCGCTTTTCGCGCCGGCTTCCATCAATGCCTGGGCGATCTCGACGTTTCCTTTCGCGGCCGCCAGGTGGAGCGGATTCAGCTTTGAATCCGCCTGCAGGTGCCAGCGGAAGGTCTTGCTGCGATCGAACGCGGCGGTGAACTCGTCGCTGGCCGGCGCCGACACATAACCACGAACATCGGCCCCTTCCTCAATCAGGCGTTTCGCCACTTTCGTCATGTCATGGGCGATCGCCCAGCTCAGCAGCGACTGGCCATCGGCGGAAGTCAGCCCTTCGGTGCAGGCGCCGTGATCGAGCAGCGCGTCAACGACGTCCTCATTCCCCTGCCGAATGGCCGCCGCGACCCAGGATTCGCCATCCTTGCGCATCACGTTCGGGTTCGCTCCGTAGGCCAGCATGGTGGCGACAAAAGTTCCGTTGCCCTGTTCCAGAGCGTAGTCCAGGGGCAAGCCCCGCTCCGGATCCCGTTCGCCGACACTGGCGCCGAAGCGAAGCACCATATTGACCAATTCCTCATTCCCGGTGCCGAGCGCGCTCCACAATTTCCCTTTCGCGGACGCTCCCGATTCCAGCAGGGTCAGCGCGATGTTTTCCGATTCGTCGGCCAAGGCGAGATCGAGAATCGTCTTTCCGTTGCCGACCGACACGTCCGGATCGGCCCCGGCACGCAGCAGGGTGGTGATGGCGGAGAGATCGCGATTCTCGAAGGCGGTCTTCATCAAGCGCGCCGGTTTCACGTCCGCTCCGGCTTCGATGAGCACCCGCATCAGGTCGGCATCCTGCGACGCCGTGGCGATTTCGAGAGGCGCGGGCCGTTTCTTGGGAGTCAGGTTGGGATCGGCTCCGTTTTCGAGCAGCAATGCGGCCATGGCGGTGCTACCGGATTTGACGGCCGCAAACAGTGCGGTCTGACCGGAATCGCCCGCCTGATTCGGCTCGGCGCCGTGCTTGAGCAATTGATCGGCAAAGTCTTCATCTCCGCGGCCCACCGCCTCCATGAGCAACGAGTCGCCGGAGCGCCCGCTCACGTTCACATCGACTTCGGCCTCGAACAGGCGGCCGATTCGCTCCCCGTCCTGATTTTCGACCGCCATCGCCAAAAGCGGCAACCCATCGGGATCCTGCGCGTTCGGGTTGGCATGATGATCGAGCAGAAAGTCGAACAGCGCCCAGTTTTCGGATTGGAGCGCATG
>JAGRPB010000127.1 GCA_020439945.1 Verrucomicrobiia bacterium | reverse complement strand
TCTTCTGCCCACTCTCGCATCCGCCGCGGAAACCTTCGTGTATTTCGGCACCTATACCGGGGGCAAATCGGACAGCCAGGGAATCTACGTCTCTCGTTTCGATCTCGAATCCGGCGCGCTATCGGAGCCTCAGCTCGCCGCCGAAGTCAGCAGTCCGTCCTTCGTCGCCATTCATCCCAATCGCGGGAATCTCTACGCCGTTTCCGAGAAACCGGCCACCGGCTCGGCCAAGGAAGGCACCGTGACCGTCTATTCTCTCGATCCAGAAAGCGGCGCGCTGACGAAACTCAACGAACGCAGCACCGGCGGCGCCGCGCCTTGTCATGTCTCGGTCGCACCCTCGGGAGATGCCATCGTCGTGGCCAACTACACCGGCGGCAGCTGCGCCTCGTTCGGGTTGGCCGACGATGGATCGTTCACCGAGGCCGGAAGCTTTCATCAACACGAAGGCTCCAGCATCAATCCCAAGCGCCAGAAAGAACCGCATGCCCACTCGGCCAATTTTTCATGGGACGGCAGGTTCGTCTTCGTCGCTGATCTCGGTACGGACCGGATCGAGACCTACCGGTTTGATGCCGGCACCTCCCAGATGTCGCCGACGGGAGTGACCCGGATCGAACCGGGTTCCGGACCACGGCATTTCGCGTTTCACCCGAATGGAAAATTTGCCTGGGTCATCAACGAGATGGCCCTGACGCTGACCGGGTTTCGCTACGAGAAGGAAAGCGGAACGCTCACCGAAATTCAGACGATTTCGACCGTTCCCGACAACGACCGCAAACAGCCGGGTCTTTCCACCGCCGAGGTCCAGGTTCACCCGTCCGGAAAATTCGTCTACGGCTCGAACCGGGGACACGATACCATCGCCGTTTTCCGGCTCGACGAATCGGACGGCCAACTCGCTTTCGTCGAAGTCGAATCCATCCGCGGAAAAACGCCCCGCAACTTCACCATCGATCCCACTGGCCGCTATCTTCTCGCCGCGGGACAGGATTCCGACACGGTCCACGTTTTCGCCATCGATCAAAATACCGGAGCTCTCAGCGATCACGGCAGCGAAATCTCGGTTCCGTCTCCCGTGTGCGTTCGCTTTCTTCCGCTTCCCCGTGACAAAAGGATCTACCTTCGAGTCCCGTAGGCAGGCAGGCTTGAGGAGAAGCTTCTCTGGAGACTGCGCTCCTTCTCCGCCCAAATCGCACCGATCCTCTCTCGCGATCTCCGCTTTTATCACCAAGGCATTTCGCCAGCGACTTTACGGCCATATCCTCTAGAGAATCTAAATTTTATGGTAAACTAGACAATATTTTGGCATTGCCCAAACGCCAACGAATCCAATCGGCGAATGGAATCTCAAGCGATCGCTTTTCCAATAGCCCTTAGAATTCCCAAAATAAATCGTTCAATTATCTTAAATTTTTACTTGTGCAAAACAGGCAAAAATTTTAAAATCCCCGTCATGAATCGCTTGTTCCTTTCCCTGACCGCATTTGCTCTCGCCGGTTCCACCTGTCTTGAGGCAGCGGGTACCGATCCGAATCTCGATTACAACGTGCTTCAGGGCCGCATCGCCTCGCTTGAGGGCAAGGTAAAGATGCTTGAAACCGCTCTCAACGAACTGAGTGCCCAGGTTGCCGCCGAACCGTCGCCGACCCAGAAAGCCGCCCCAGTCGTTCAGGCGACTCCGGCCCCCACTTCGGAAAAGGCCCCCACTTCGGAAAAGGCCGCCCCTTCCGCCGCGCCCGTGCAGCCCAAGCCTTCCGCTCCGGACGTCAAGAAATACACCATTACCGAAGGCGACACGATCAGCGAAATCGCCCGCAAGCTGGAGATTCCCCGCACCGAACTCATGGAGGCCAACAATCTTCGCGAAGGTCAGCAGATCTACATCGGCGATCAGCTCATCGTGCCGCAGCCGAAGCCCGCCGATCCGGCGCCCGCGACCGCCGTTGCGAAAAACGAAACGCCCAAGCCCACTCCCAAAAAGGACGCCACACCGACTCCGGCCACCGGTTCGACCTATGTCGTGAAAAGCGGTGACACCCTCAGCAAGATCGCCCGCGAACACGGCATCACCATCGCGGCTCTGAAAACCGCCAACAACCTCAACAGCGACCTGATCAATCTCGGCCAGAAACTCGCCATTCCCGGCAAGAACGGAGGATCCTCGAAGCCGGATGAAAATTCCGTGGCCGTGAACGGCGACATCAACCAGCTGCTTCGTCCCGAAGAAAACTACGGCGTCTACACTGTTGAGCGCGGCGACACCCTCTACTCCCTGGCTCGCGATTTTTTCACCACCGCCACTGAAATCCAGCGCCTGAACAAGCTCGGAGACAGCACGACTCTCCGCCTCGGTCAGGATCTCGTGGTTCCGACATCGCAATACGAGAAACACCACAATCTGGCCAAGAACGGCTGATTGAACGGTTCCGAAAAAAATTTGTCTCAGATAACGTCTCCCGAGGTTGTTGAGACATCGTTGAGTGGTCAAAGGAGAGCCCGGTTCGTTCGCGAGCCGGGCTTTTCCTTTTTCGCGGTTTGTGTCAGGGTGGAAAACGACCATTCCCCCTTCCCATGCTCCGCCAGCCTGATTTTGTTTCGACCAGCATTCTCCTGCTGCTGACCATCGCCTCAGCTCGACCTGCTCTTGCCACCGATGCCGCGGCGAACCCCGACCAGGCAGCCATCGCCACCGCCTTTGAAAAGGGCGATTTCGACAAGGTCATCGAACTGACCGGCGACGTTGCCAGCGAGACTTCTCCGCTGTTCCGCTATCGAGCCGCCGCCTTTCAGAACCGGGGCATCGAGCACTTCTTCGATGCGGAGATCAAGGAGTCCATCTCCGATTTCGACGCCTTTCTGGAGATGATGCCCGAGGAAGAGCCACATCACTGGCAGCGTGGCATCTCCTACTACTACGCCGACGAATTCGAAAAAGGAAAAGCGCAGTTCGAGAGTCACCAGACGGTTAATTCCCAGGATGTCGAGAATGCGGTCTTTCATTTCATCTGCGCCGCGCGCGCTCCGGGCGGTTCACCGGAAAAAGCACGAGCCGATTTCATCACCATCGATGCCGACCCCCGTGTGCCGATGACGGAAATCTGGGCGCTCTATGCCGGCAAGGGAACCGCCGAGGAAGTCATTGCCGCCGCACACCGAGGGAATCCATCCGAAGAGGAGCTTCGCAACCGCCTCTGCTACGCGCATCTCTATCTGGGACTGTATTTCGAGGCGGTGGGCGACAATGAAGAAAGCGCAGAACACATCAAACTCGCCGCCGGCAAATACCGGATGGAACACTACATGGGCAAGGTCGCCCAAGTGCATGCCAAGCTGCGAAAGCTCGATATCCGGGATAATCCCTGACCCTCCTCCCTCCAGCCATTCACTCATTTATCTCCAGAACCATGAACCCCCGCCCCATCCTCATTATTCTCCTCCTTTCCGCAATCGCGGTCCTTCCCCTCGCCTTCGGCGAAGAAGATTCCGCCACTTCCCTTTCTTCTCGCTACACCCAGAAGGATCCCTCACGCGACGGCACCGGCAAAGTCTACCTGGGCCGTGAGATGGCCCAGGTCGTCGGTCACGGTGCCGTGCGATGGCTGGAACGCCCCGAACGCGAGCGCGAAGAATTGCCCGGAAAAGTGATCGAGAACATGGAACTGAAACCTACCGACGTGGTGGCCGATATCGGGGCCGGCTCGGGCTATTTCACCTTTCGCATGGCGCCGAAGGTTCCCGAAGGCAAGGTTCTGGCCGTCGACATCCAGCAGGAAATGCTCGATTTCATCGAGGGTCGGAAAAAGGAAACCGGCCACGAAAACGTGGAAACCATTCTCGGCAAAGTCGACGACACCCGACTCCCCGAAGGCCAGGTCGACGCCGTGCTCATGGTGGACGCCTACCATGAATTCTCCCACCCCTGGGAAATGATGACCTCCATCGTCAAAGGGCTGAAAGTCGGCGGTCGGGTGATCTTGCTCGAATATCGCGGCGAAGATCCCACCGTCCCGATCAAGCCACTCCACAAGATGACCGAACGCCAAGCCGTCAAGGAGATGAAAGCCGTCGGCCTCGAACACGTCGAGACCCGCGAGTTTCTCCCCAGCCAGCATTTCATGATCTTCCGGAAGCCCGCCCAATCCGGTCAGTGAGCCATCGGGATCGATTCACGTTTCCCGGGTAGGTTTCAAATTCACCGTTGCCGCACGATCGCTCCCACCTCCCCCAATGACGCGACGCCTCTCTCTTGCGGTTTGGATTAGCGCGTTGCTCGTCGTCGGATCCTGGTGGGCACTGAGCTATCGATACGGCATCGGATTCGCCGTTTCCGCCCCCGCCATCAGCTCCTCTTCTGCTCCTCGGCGCCATCATCCGGAGAGTGGACTTGCCTTTATTTCCGGGGTCGGCAAGGGCATCCTCTACCTATCCTGGGCATCCACCTTCACTCGCCGCGGAATCATTTTCGAACCCGTCCTCTCCCACGAGTTCCCCCATCCCTGGTTCGGAATGCAACGGGAAGGCGGGCGCCTCTGGTTCAGTTTCCCAATCGGGGTTATTTTTGCCCTGACCGTAGTCGGCGGCACCTGGCACCTGCAATGCCTGCGAGAAAACCGCTGAAACAAACACTGACAGGGTGAGATTACCGACTCAACCCTGCATCAAGGAACGGGATTCGCCGACGTGGGTGAGGGCTGGATCGTTGGAGAGTAGCTTCCTCTTTCCGGCAATGAGTGCGATCCAGAACGGGAGATTCACGAAGAACAGGAAATCCACCGCCTCGAAGTAATAGAACGGCAGGTTCATGATTGTGAAGATGAAGGCGTGGAGAGACATGAGCCCGACACCAACCAGGAGGGCGGAAGCCCGATTGAAGAGGGTGAGAAATGCCAGCAATTCGATGTAAAATCCGAGCGCCAGGAAAAACATCATCATGGCGGGTTGGTGCAACAGCAGGTCGATCGCCCACTGATTGGTCTCGGTGCTGACGGGTGTTTGGAGGTTATCGTAATAGGCCTGGAGCCGGTTCTTTTCGAATTGAACCGCAATGTTGGGCAACTGGTTCACCCATCTGGCGCCCGGAATGATCCCGCCTCCGGAATTCACCCACTTGCTCACCGCGGAGATCATGTAGCCGGCACAGATCATCTGCTGCGACCAGAAGATGGCGCCGCTGGATCGATCGAGCCCGGTGTCGGCAAAACGCTTCGGTCGGAGCTTTTCCCAAGTGAACCAGGCGGCCTGACCGAGCAGAACCAGGGCCACGACCTGGGTGGCGTGATGGGAACCCATCGGTGAACTGTGAATGCCTCCGACAATCGCCTGGATCAGGAACAGCAGCCACGTCGTCACCAGCATCCAGCGTCCGGCGCCGTAGATGACGAGGAGCAGAATCGTGAGCCCGGCGACGACGAAGGTGGGAATTGGCTGCCCGATCCAGCTGAGATCGATCAAGGAGGGAAGCCCGTTGGCGCGCTCGATGTCGTAGTGATCGTGGATATCGACCGCCCAGGGACGCCACGTGTGCCAGGTGGCAAACCAGACGGTAAACGCGAATCCGACGCGAATGATCGCCCATTCCCACGCCGCGTATCGAATGCGACCGATCTGATTGGAAAACAGCGTGCGAAAAAAGTTTTTCATCGAAGGATGGTAAATGAGGTGAACGGGATCGGAATTCTCACGCCTTCCGATCCGGCGATGGCGAAAGTTCGATCACTGAGCTGGTAGCTGAGCCACTTCATCTTCACGGGTGACGATCTTTTTGCCGTCCCGGTATATCCGCACATCCACGAGCCTCAGTCCGTCGAGTTTATGGTCGGCGAAGGCCGCCGGCGACCGCACGTCGCGCAGATAGCGCAGGGTCGCTTCGCCGGCGAGGCGCTTCTGATCCACGGTCCAATCGAAATGGGAACCCTTGAACTGTTCCTTCAGATCGTCGAGATCGTCGCCGTATTGTTTCTTTAACTCGGTGGAGAACACGCTCACCGTCGGCACCGTGGGCAGCGGTTCGCCTTCAGCCGATTTCAGGTAAACCAGGTAGCTCCGGTCATCGAACTTCGAATACATCGGGAACGAAGAGAGCGGGTAGAACTCCGCCCGGGTCCCGTCTCTTCCGACCACCCAGCAAAGCGCCATGGCGACGAACATGGGGGTGAGAACAACGAGAGATCGGCCACAACAGGGCAATCGGTTGAGCATGGATTCTGTGGGGAGATGTTTCAGACCGAACAACTCAAATCGCGGAATGGCGAGCGGCGTTTTCGGGCTTCATTCGACTGGTAGCCGGTTCACGTTTCCGTTCGCTTCGCCGCTTGCGATTCGCTGTGCGCATCTTGCGTCGATGACCGGCCACTTTCGGAGTGCATCAGCATGCATCGCCCCATGCGGAAATCCAACGCGATTTCATTTCTCGATCGATCCCGTTCCAAGGATCTCCATTGAGTTGCCGGCTCAATCTGCTATGGAAATAGTTCGCACTCTCCCCTATGGACGGACTTTTCGGACTCATCGCCGTGGTCAGCCTGATCGGCTGGATCGCCACCCGCTACTCGATCTGGTGCCTGCCTTTCATCGTCTCGCTCGCCATCCTGGCGGAGGACGACTTCTATCCGCTGTCGTATTTTCCGATGTACAGCGATCCGAACGAAAGCGAAAACTACCTTTACGTGGCCGAGTGGAAAGACGATCCGGCGACCTACGAGCCCATCCCGATTCACCAGTTCACCGGTCTCAGCGCGCCGAAGGTGAAAAAGATGTGGAAGAGCTATCGCCGGGATTTTGCCGACGATCTGCACAAGAAGGACACCCAACTAACTCCGGCGGAAACGAACGAGATCGCCGGCATTCTACTGAAGGAATTCTCCAAAGTGGCAAACAACAAGGGCAGCCAACTGCCCGACCACCTGGCGCTGGTGGAAGTGTGGATCGAGGCGACTGAAAAGGGCGGCTGGACGGAAACGACCACGGTGCTCGGCTACCTGCCAGCGGAGAAGGCGGTGCCCCAGGACAAGCCCATCGCCGAACCGGCCGCGGCCGGCCTCTGAATTTCCCGTCACCACGCCTTTCCCCTCTCCTTCTCATGCTCGAGAAACTGAAATCCCTTCTTTCAAGCATCTCTCAAAGCTCGGCTTGGCGGCGAACGAGCCGATTTTTCCGACCCATCGCGCGCCAATTCGATGGCCCCCGGTTTTACCGTTTCGAAATCGTCTTCATGCGAATTCTTTTCGCCTACGTGGTCTACCAGTCCATGCCCCTCGGCGATCCGTTTTCGAGCGGCGCGATGATTCTTTCGAACAAGATCGCGCCCGGCAAGCTCCAGGAAATCGTCAGCGACACGAAATCGGACAACCTGCTCCGTCCCCCACTGCTGCCCATCTCCCAGATGATTCCGAACTCGGAAGCCGCACTGACCTACCAGGATCAGAACAAGCCCAATGGCATCGCCAACGTGGTGAACCTGACCTTTTTCTCGAAGGAGAAATTCATCGAGATCCTGCCGTGGATCGTGTTTCCCTGCCTGTTGCTTTACGCGGCGGGCATCGGGCTGCCCGTGGTGTTGCCGATTCTCTTGTTCCTCAGCATCGGCAGTCGCACGCTCTACAACTCCCAGGGTTACATCCACCACGGCTACCAGATGCTCTCCCTGATCCTGGTGGCGCAGACTGTCGTCGTCCTGTGGCACGCCATCCGGGGCGACTGGCGCGAGGCGTTCGGCCTCCGCAAAGCCGAACCGCGTCACGGACGCACCGTCTGGGATTGGATGATCCGCTACTCGCAGTGGATGATCGTGATCTGCTACGTCATCGCCGGGGTGATCAAGCCGATCCGTTCCGATGGCGAGTGGTTCAAGAACAGCCACTACATCGGCATCCAGGTGGTGAAAACCCATCGCCAAAACTACTACAGCGATCTCGATCCAAAGTGGGACATCCCCGAGCCGCAGGTCGCCAAGTTCATGCTCAAGGATCACCCAAATCTCGTCCGCATTTTTCTCAGTTGCGGCGTCATGCTGGAGATCTTCGCCTTCCTTGCGCTCTACAATCGCTTCCTATCCCTGGCGATCGGCTTCTCACTCGTGCTGTTCCATTACTTCAACGACCTGATGATGGGGCTGTATTTCTACGGCAATGAGAAGCTGGATTGGATCTTCCTTATCAACATCCCCTTCTGGATCTGGTGGCTGTTCCTCCGCAGACGGGTGAAGCAGGAACAGGAAGTGGGCGAGATCGAGCCCGCAGCCGCGGTGTAGGTGCCTTTGCGGCGCCCGGACTCAGGCACCCCCACAAAAAGCAAACCGGCCGCCCACCAACACTTGCATTTTTGCGCAACTATGAAAACCTGAGCGTTGATCTGGCCGATCAACCTTGTGAAAAAACGATTCCTTCTCCTTTCCCTGCTCTCCCTGGCTCTCACCCACTGTGGTGGCGACAAAGGGAAAACCCCCACCCAGATCACTCTCACAGGATCCAGCACGGTTGCGCCGCTGGCGGCCGACGCCGCGAAACGCTATGAAACGTCGCACCCGGAGGTGCGTATCGATGTGCAGTCCGGCGGTTCCTCACGGGGCATCGCGGACACCCGCTCCGGGCTCGCCGATCTCGGGATGGCTTCCCGGGCGCTGAAACCGGACGAAAACGATCTCACCGCCCACCGCATCGCCATGGACGGCGTCTGTGTGATCGTTCACCGGGACAACCCCGTCGCCGGTTTCGACAAACAGCAGCTCATCGACATCTACACGGGAAAAATCGAGAACTGGAAAGCCCTCGGCGGTCCCGATCGGGAAATCGTCGTCGCCAACAAGGCCGAAGGCCGCGCCACCCTTGAGGTGTTCCTCGACTACACCGGTCTCGACAGCGCCGACATCCAGGCAGATGTCGTGGTCGGCGAAAACCAGCAGGCCATCAAGACCGTCGCCGGTAATCCCGCGGCGATCGGCTACGTCTCCATCGGCGCCGCCGTCAGCGAAGCCGAGGTCGGCACCCCGATCAAGCCGGTCAGCTGCGACGGCGTTCCTCCGACCACGGAGGCCGTAGCCAATGGAGAATTTCCCATCACCCGACCCCTGCAGATCATCACCAAGGACGATCCGTCTCCCGCCGCGCAGGCCTTTCTCGACTACTTGAAATCCGCCGAAATCGACGACCTGGTCGAGTCTCATCTCTATGTCCCGATCTCGCACTGATCGATTCGTCCAATGGTCTCTGGGAGGGCTCGCGGTCCTTTCGGGCGGCCTCGTGTTGCTGATCGTGGTGTTCCTGCTGCTCGGTGCGTGGCCGACCATTCAGTCCGGCCTGCTGAGTCATTTGTTGACCGACGAAACGTGGCGACCCGGCTCGGATCGCGATCCCCAATTCGGCCTGCTGCCGATGTTGGCGGCATCGTTCCTCGTGACGGCGCTTTCGATCGGAATCGCGGCACCGTTCGGAGTCGCCGGCGCGGTATTCGATCGATTCTATCTGCCGCCTGGTTTTCGCCGCTGGAATCATCGTCTGCTCGAACTGCTCGCCGGCGTTCCCTCGGTCGTCTTCGGGTTCTGGGGACTCACCGTGCTGGTTCCGGCGATCAACCGCCTGCATCCTCCCGGCCAGAGCCTGCTCGCGGCGAGTCTGGTGCTCAGTCTCATGATTCTTCCGACCGTCGCCCTCACCAGTCAGGCTGCACTGCGAGCCGTGCCGGAAAGCGAGACCCTCGCCGCGGCGGGACTCGGTCTTGGTCGGGCGCGGACCATTTTCAGCATCGCTCTTCCGGCGGCGAAAAGCGGGATTGGCGGCGGCATTCTCCTCGCCGTCGCCCGGGCCATCGGCGAAACCATGGCCGTGGTCATGGTGTGCGGCAACATTGCCGAGTTTCCCTCCAGTCTCTTCGATCCCGTCCGGCCGGTCACCTCGACTATCGCTCTCGAGATGGGCTACGCCTCGGCCGATCACAAGGCGCTGCTCTACACCGCCGGACTCATCCTCGTGCTCGCCGTTGCCGCTCTCGTGGGCTGGCTGGCCTTTCGCGGCTCGAAAAACGTCCCCGCTTCCGGCTGATCATACCCTGTCAGGTCCGCGACCTGACCCTCTTGAATCCCCACCCAACCCCGTTGCCTCTCATGCTGAACCCTCTTGCCGCCGCTCCTCGACGCGCTCGTCGACTCGATCGGGCGATTGCCATCGCTGGAGGAGCGGCGTCTTTTTCAACTCTGGCCGTGTTCGGCTGGATCGTGTGGGACCTGATCCGGCTTGGCCTGCCAAATCTCTCGTGGCATTTCCTGACCGGTGAGGTGGAAACGGCAGGCCGCAGCGGCGGGATCGGGCCGGTGCTGGTGTCGACGCTGCTCATTCTGCTCTGTTGCCTGGCGGTGGCGGTTCCTCTTGGCATCGGCTGCGCGGTGTGGCTTTCGGAATTCGTCCGTCGCGGCAGCCGCGCTTCCCGCATTGTCACCGGAGGTGTTGACCTGCTGGCGAGCGTGCCATCAATCGTGTTCGGACTCTTCGGAATGACGTTTTTCTGCCAGGTGCTCGGCCTCGGTTTCTCGATTCTCTCTGGCGGGCTGACGCTCGCCTGCATGATTCTCCCCATCCTGGTGCGAACCACGTTGTTGGCCTTGGAAGGTCTCCCGGCCGACCTGAGGCCCGGCGCTGCGGCGCTGGGCCTCACCCGCACCACGACGCTCCGCCAGGTTCTCCTTCCCACCGCGCTGCCGGGCATCCTCGTCGCCATCACCCTGGGCGTGGGACGTGCCCTGTCGGAAACGGCGGCGCTGCTTTTCACCAGCGGCTATTCCACGCGCTGGCCCGATTCGCTGGGTGAATCCGGCCGGGCACTCTCGGTCCACATCTACGATCTCGCCATGAACATCCCCAACGGCAGCCCGAATGCCTCCGCGAGCGCGCTGGTGCTGTTGGTGTTGATCCTTCTCATCAACCTCACCGCCACCGGCCTGACCGAGCGCTGGACGCGGCACCTGTCTGGAACCACCTCGTGAGCCAACTTTCCGTCTCCCGCCTTTCCGTCCGCTACGGTCCCGTCAAAGCGCTCCGCGACGTGTCGCTGGAGATTCCGAAGGGGCAGATCACCGCCCTGGTCGGTCCTTCCGGTTGCGGAAAAAGCACCCTGCTTCACACCCTCAACCGCCTCACCGACCTGGTGGACGGCTGCGAGGTCCGGGGAAGCGTTCGGCTCGACGACGACCTGGAAATCACCGAAGCCACCACCGACGTACTCGCGCTCCGCCGCCATATCGGGATGGTGTTTCAAAAGCCGAATCCCTTTCCCCATTCGATCCGGCGCAACTTCGAGATTCCGCTTCGCGAGCATGGTGTTTCAAGGGCAAACATACCCGGCATCATCGAACGCTGCCTGCGCGATGTGGGTCTGTGGGACGAAGTCTCGACGAGGCTCGACCGATCCGCACTGCAACTCTCCGGCGGCCAGCAGCAGCGGCTCTGCATCGCCCGCGCCCTGGCGCTCGATCCGGAGGTCATCCTTTTTGACGAACCGTGCAGCGCCCTCGATCCCCTCGCCTCGGCGGTGGTGGAAGATCACATCGCCGCCCTGCGGGGCCGCGTCACCGTGGTCATCGTGACCCACAACCTCGCCCAGGCCCGGCGCATCGCCGACCGGCTCGCCGTTTTCTGGGTCAGGGACGGCGCCGGCACCATCGTGGAGACCGGTCCCGCCGCCAACCTTTTCACCGATCCCACCGATCCCGACGCGGCGCGTTACCTGAGTGGCGAACGCGGCTGACCGGTTTCGCTACAAAAGAAAACCCGGAATCGACGAGCGATCCCGGGTTCTCGGAAAAATCGATTGGAATCCCGGTCAGGGTTTGTGCTCCGAGTGACAGGCCTTGCAATTGACCGCCTTCTTGTAGGCGTCTAGAGCGCCGTCCTTGCCACCCTGCAGATCCTTGACCGAAGAAACCAGCGCCCCGGTTTTCTCTTTCCAGGAATCCGCATCGCCCGTCGGCGGCTCTTCCTTGGCGATCGATTCGTAGGCCGCGAGCAGTTCCTCCAACTGCGCCTTGGTGCCTTCGCCATTGCTGACGACCTTGCAGACCGGATCGGTCCCCTTGGGCGCCTTGTGGTACTTCTTCATCACCTCGGAGATGACGTCGTCATCGGCCAGGAGGGCCGTCACGGAGGCTGCGGAAATGGCGCTCGCCACGGCGAGGCCGAAAATTAGCTTAGCATACTGGTTCATTCAAATGGTTGGGTGGATGATTGGACTTGAACGGGAGAAATTCCTTCACCTTCGGGAATCTCGACCCGGTGAACGCTTGTCGAATACCTTTTTGCCACCCCAACTGTCAAGCGCGCCGCCCTGACGTGTGAGGCGCGATTGCGCTCGCGTTCCGAACCCGCTGCTGCAACACTTTTCCCTGTCTGTTTCCTTGAGTTGGCGCGAGAGTCATCCCAAGGTTGGGGTAACCCCTTCGATCCATGAACGGTTCCGAATTCGATCATCTCCTGCGGCAGACTTCCCGCGAACCCGAGTTTCCTCTTCCTCCCGGTTTTTCCGCGACCATCGTCCAGCGGGCCCGCCAGGTGCGCGATTTTTCCCGGGCCAATCGCCGGATGCTGACCGTCGCCAGCGCGGCGGCTCTTGGACTTGCCGTGACCGTGGCCTGGGCCGCGTCTCCGCCATCGAACGACCGGAGCGTGCCCCCTTCCCTTTCCCTGTTCCATCCCGGAAGCCCCGCCTCGCCGTTTCTCACGAAATGAACCGCGGGCGCATGTTGGCCTGGAGTCTGAGCACGGTGATCGTCGCGGCGATCGCCGCGCTATTCGTGGGACGATGGACCTGCCGGGAGACATCGAGTGCGACAGACTCGGAGGCCGGTTTTCACCAATGGCTCCACGAGAATCTCGAGATCACCAGCGCCCAGGAGGAAGCCCTCCTGCCCCAGGAACTCGCCTTCGAATCCCAGCGACGGGATCAGCGGGAAGTGATCCAGCAGGCGGGCAGCGAACTCGCCCAAGCGATTCGGTCCTCCGACGACGCCGACGCGCCGGAGGTGAGGGCAGCGCTTCGGAAACTCACCGACGCCCAGGGCGAACTGCAACGGCTCACCCTCTCCCATTTCTTCGCCATGAAGGAAAACCTCTCCCCCGAGCAGGGCGAAAAACTGCTGCTCTGGACCCACGACAGCATCGTCAATGGACACCACCGCTGACAACTTCTTCGCCGAATTCCTCGGAAAAGAGCGAGAGAATGCATTGAGCGACCGCTCGGGCTCGAGCGAAGCCCTGACCGAGGACGAGGCGCTCGTAGCAGCCGCCGCGAAGGGTGATGACGAGGCGTTTCGCCGCTTGGTGGAGCGCCATCAGGAGCGCGTTTACCATTTCTGTCACCAGTGGCTGCGTCAGCCGGAGGACGCCCGTGAGGCCTGCCAGGATACCTTCGTCCGCGTCTATCAATCGCTCGACAGCTACCGCAACCGCGGCCGATTCCGCTCCTGGCTTTTCCGCATCGCGCTCAACCAGTGCCGCGACCGCTACCGCTCGAAGGCCGCCCGCCAGCACCGCGACACGTTCCCGCTTCTCGACGAGGAACCCGGAACCGCCTGCCCTCGGACGGCGCCGGATGAATCGGCCCGCCTCGCCAACGAGGTCGAATTGATCTGGCGGGGGATCGACCAACTACCGGAAAAACTCCGCGATGTGCTCATTCTCTGCGCCGTCGAGGGAATGCCCCAGGAGGAAGGCGCCCGCATCCTCGGCTGCTCGGTCCGCGCCGTCGAAGGACGGCTCTATCGCGCCCGCCGCCTGCTGGAAGATTGGTGGAAGGCGCAAGCGCGCTGAGAAATCCCGTGGGGTCCGCCGCGGGATGTCGTTACTTCAATGCGGAAACGACCCGCCATCCTCCCATGAAAACGATCCGATCCCCCCACCTCAATCTTCTTTTCTGCCTCGCCGCTTCCGCCGCGGCGATTTCCTGTTCGAAATCGACCGACGAATCCGGCACGACCGCCGACGCCGATGGTCCGCCCGTGGTCCAGGCGGTGAACTATCCCCTCGCCTATTTCGCGCAGCGACTCGGGGGCGACCTGATCGACCTGCGGTTTCTCCCCGGCGAAACAGACGGCGATCCCGCTTTTTGGGAACCCGGTGAAAAAGACGTGATCGCCCTGCAAGCCGCCGACCTCATTCTGCTGAACGGCGCCACCTACGCCAAATGGCGCGACAAGACCAGCCTGCCGGAATCGATCCTCGTGGACACCTCGGCCACCTTTCAGGGGGAGTTCATGGAATCCGGATTCACCGTCACCCACAGCCACGGCAAGGACGGGATGCACTCCCACGGCGGGACCGCCTTCACCACCTGGATGGATTTCCAGCAGGCTCTCTGGCAGGCGGAAGCGATTCGCGATGCCCTGGTCCAATTGCTGCCCGACCAGAAGGCCACCATCGAGACGAACTTCGAAGCGCTGGCGAAGGATCTCGACACCCTCCACGCTGAATTCAAATCCATCGGTGAGGCGATCGGGAACCAACCGCTGATGGCCTCCCACCCTGTCTACCAGTATTTTGCCCGGCGCTACGGGCTGAACCTGAAACCCGTGTTGTGGGAACCGGAGGTGGTGCCGGACGACGCGGCGATCGAGGATCTGAAGGGAAAACTCAAGGATCACCCGGCCAAGTGGATGATCTGGGAGGGCGATCCGGCGCCCGAATCGGTGGAGAAGATCAAGGCGCTCGGACTGGGAAGCGTGGTGGTCGACCCCTGTGGCAATCGCCCCGATTCCGGCGACTGGCTCTCGGTGATGAAGCGGGATGCCGAGAATCTGAAAGCGATCGCGGCGCCCTGAGTCGCGCCGCGAGGAACACCGCACGGATTCCGAAAAAGTTCGTGGGTCATTCGCGTTTCTCTCGTTCTACGGAGCGAGGGAGGGAAAGTCTCGACCGGTGAAACGCGCCGGCGTGGTCTTCGTGTCCCTCCTCAAAACGCGATCAACCACTCATGAACCACCGAATCTTTCTGCTCACCGCTTTCGCACTGTTGACCGGCGGCCACATCGCTTTCACTCAGGAAGAACCGCTACGAATCGACGACGAGGCCCCGGTCGAAACGACGATCCCGGACGATATGCTGGATACCGCCGTCGTCGCCTCCATCGTGGTGACCGGCAAATCCGAAAACCTGCTCGGCGTCGCGCCGTCCGCCTCCAAGGGCCAGGCCAGCGCGGAGGAATTGGATCAGCGGCCCTTTCTCCGGACCGGCGAACTGCTCGAGGTGGTGCCGGGCATGATCATCACCCAGCACAGCGGCGGCGGGAAGGCCAACCAGTACTTTGTCCGCGGCTTCAACCTCGACCACGGCACCGACTTCGCGGTATTCGTGGACAACATGCCGGTCAACCAGCGCACCCACGGCCACGGCCAGGGCTACGCGGACATCAACTTCCTCATTCCAGAACTGGTCGAGGAACTCGAATACGTGAAAGGCCCCTATTTCGCGCAGTTCGGCGACTTCAGCACGGCGGGCGCGGCGCGCTTCAAACTGTATCGCGAACTGCCGGACAACATCGCGTCGTTCTCCATCGGAACCGACAACTACTATCGCGGTCTTCTCGCCGATTCCGTCGACGCCGGTCCCGGGGTGGCGACTTTCGCCCTCGAATACTACTACTACGACGGTCCCTGGGTGCAGCCCGACCAGTTGCAGCGCTGGAACGGCTTCTTTCGCTATCTCGTCGGGGACGAGGCCGACTACGCGTCGTTCACGCTGATGGGTTACGACTCAGCCTGGGACGCCACCGACCAAGTGCCGCGGCGGGCAATCGAAAGCGGTCTGATCGATCGACTGGGTTACATCGATCCCACCGTCGGCGGCAATTCGCATCGCTACAGCCTGTCGGCCGATTTTCAGAAAACCGGAGACAGCGGCGTGACTCGCGGTTCGGTCTACGCGGGCACCTACCAGCTCGACCTGTATTCGAATTTCACGCTTTTCCTGGAAGACCCGGTCAACGGCGATCAGTTCAACCAGTTCGATGATCGCTGGTTTGCCGGAGCCAATGTGAGTCACGAATTCGAAGGATTGATCTTCCTCGATCGGGACACCGACGTCACGATCGGAATGCAGACCCACCACGACTGGATCGACGGCGTGGGCCTGCACAAAACCAGCGCGCGCCAGCGTCTCTCCACCGTCCGGGAAGACGACGTTTACGAGGCCAGCCTCAGCGGCTTCGGCGATGCCGAAGTCCACTGGAACGATTGGATCCGCACGCAGGCCGGGCTGCGGGCCGACCTCTACTACTTCGATGTCGACTCGAAATCGCTTTCCGCCAACTCAGGCAGCGAGTGGGACGGCATCGTCAGTCCCAAGGCGGGCATCGTTTTCGGTCCGTGGTATGAAAGCGAATTCTACCTCAACGGCGGGCTCGGATTTCACAGCAACGACGCGCGTGGCGTCACGATTTCCCGCGATCCGATCACCGGCGAACGCGTCGATGCCGTTCCGGCACTCGTGCAGACCCAGGGCGCCGAGTTTGGCATCCGGACCCAGCTCGTTCCCAATCTCACTTCCACCCTCTCCGTATGGTATCTGCACAGCGATTCCGAACTGGTCTACGTCGGCGACGCCGGCAACGTGGAAGCAGGCGACGCCAGCGAACGCTACGGCGTCGAATGGTCGAACTACTGGCGCCCCACTCCTTGGCTCTATGTGGACACCGAATTCACCGCCACCGACTCGCGATTCACCGCCACTGGAGAAGAAATCGAGAACTCGGTGCCGATCAGTTTTTCCGGCGGCATTTCGGTCGGACAGGAAACCGGCCCCTTCGCCAGCCTTCGGGCGCGCTATTTCTCTCCTCGGCCGCTGACTGGTGACGGAAGCCTCGAGTCGAAGGACGCCCTCC
>JAGRPB010000126.1 GCA_020439945.1 Verrucomicrobiia bacterium | reverse complement strand
AACGACATCGCCCGACAGCAGAACGCGATGATCGGGCACCTGGGGAGAGAGTGAACGGAGGGGCGACAATCCTGTCGCCCTTTTTACAAGACCAGGGCGACAGGATTGTCGCCCCTCCTTTCCCCGATCCCGCTATTGGTGGGTGAAAAGGTCTCTGGTAGAACGATGGCCATGAACCTGCGCTGCCTGATTCATTTCTTTTTCGGAACGGTATTCCTCACGTCCGTCGCGTATTCGCAGGACTACGTCCCCGATCGCTGCGAATTGCTGCCGCTTCCTGATCAGCAGGTGTCTTTCCAGATCGATGGCGTGGAGAAAACGCGGTGGCATTTCGATGAAAAATATCCGCGGCCGTTTTTCTATCCGTTCAACGGGCCTTCGGGGGTGTCGCTGACACGAATGGGGCATCCGGGAGCGCAGAATCACGATCACCATCGCTCGGTCTGGTTCGCGCATCATGACATCGGCGGCGTCGATTTCTGGTCGGACAACACCGAGGGAAAAGTGCGACAGAAATACTGGTATCGGTATCGCGACGGCAACGACGAATGCGTCATGGCCTCGATCACCGGCTGGTACGACGGCGAAGGGAAGGAACTGATGGAGCAGGACGTCGTCGCGGCCCTGCGTCCGCTTGAGGGCAGTGAGCACGAACTGGAAATCCAGATCACGATGCGACCGCCGGCGAATGCAGAGACTGTCGAACTGGGAAAAACAAACTTCGGCTTTCTCGCGGTGCGGGTTTCCAAGACGCTCTCGAAATACTTCGGCGGAGGCAATCTCACCAACAGCGAGGGACTCGAAGGCGAAGAAGCGATCTTTGGGAAACAGGCCCGCTGGATGGATTACTCAGGGCCGGTGGTCGTCGGTACCGGTCCGGATCGCCAGGTGGTGACGGAGGGCATCACCTACTTCGATCACCCGGAGAATCCGCGCTACCCGACTCACTGGCACGTCCGCTCCGATGGCTGGATGGGCGCGTCGTTCTGCTTTGCCGAAGGCTACACGATCACGAAGGAAGAGCCGCTGGTACTGCGCTATCTCCTGCACGCGCATGCTGGAGATTACGATTCAGAAAAAGCCACCGCTATCGCCGAATCCTTCTCGAAGCGACCCGGTTTCGAAGTCGGGAAATCGGACAAGCCCCATCGCCAGTATGACGTCTGGCGAATCGGAAGCGATTGAGCCGAGCCAGAGTAGAACTGCTCTCCCGGGCCGTTCATTGATCCTTGTTGTCCGCTTTAGGATTCCGCTTTTGCAGAAGTCGCCGCCTGCTTGATCAGCTGATTCCGGCAGCAGGGTTTGTCGCAGTTGCACACCTTTTTCGGCGCCGCTGGCTCGGCTACGACCTCGTTGGACGAAGTTTGAGTCGCCGCTTTTTTCTCTCCGCTGATCTGGTGGTGGCTGTCACACATGGCTTGGCTCCTGATGATGAATGCGGAGTTTAGGAGAAGCGGGAATGGCCCGCTCCTCCTATCTTGCCAAATTCATGCCGCGACCAGCGAGGCCAGGACCTTGCGGGTGCCGGCGAAGGTGCGGCGGCCGTGCATGGCGACGTAGTTGTCCACGATGGCGACATCGCCCTGCTGCCACGGAACGTCGAAGGTGATTTCCTCCGCGAGATCGGCAGCGCGGAGGGCGTCGGCCGGGTCGAGAGGTGTTCCATCGCCGAAGGTGATCGCCTTGGAAGGATCGTTGCGGGTGTCTTTCCAGCCCTTGAAGGCGGCGATGAGTTGATTGTAGAACGACTTCCGTCCGTCGCCGAGATCTCGAACCGCCGGCAGCACCGGGGTGGTGGCGCGCAGGCAACCGTCGTCGAGCCATTCCCAGGTGTAGCCCAACTGGGTCATCCGCGCCTCGGCTTCCTCCTTCGTCTCGACGCTCCAAGTGCTCTGCCAACTGCGACCCATGCCAGAGGCGGCATCGTCAGCGCCGGGCATCACATTGGTGTACTTCAGGCCCTTCTCCTCACAGTTCTTGGCGAACTCGGGCAGCTCTTTATAGAGCATTTCCATGAGGACATCCGAACGGCAGAGCGGGGTGGCTCCGCCTTCCTCGGCGGCTTTTTCACAGAAAAAGAGCAGCTTGCTCGGGTAGATCGGCGTCTGCGCCATCTCGTGGTGCAGGTAGATCGTCACTTCCGGAGGCGCCTCGTTGGCGGTGAAAACGCGCTCGGTGCGATTGGTGCGCACGGCGTTGGAGAGCGAGTCCTTGTACTGGAAGTTCGGATACCCACAGGCCTGGATGAAAGCGTCGAAGTCCATGTCGGTCTTGGTCGGGAAATTCCGGAACAGGATCGAACCGTGCTCGGCGGCTTTCTGGTCAAGTTCGGCGCTGTGTTCACGCACCCAGGCCAGGGCCGTCTCGAGATCGGCGTCGGGGGTCTTGCATTCGAGGATCAGCGGAAAGACGCGGCTGTCGTATTCCTGCTGTCCGTCGACTTTGAGTTCTTCAACTTGGAATTCGGTGGTAGTGGCTTGGCTCATGGGATGACGATGGGGTGGTTGGGGGTTTGTTTTTCTCAGTTTATTCGTAAATCGGGAAGAAGGTATTGAAGGCTTCCTCGCAGAAATGTCCGGGATCGTTGAAGCGGCGATTCCGGTTCAGCGAGGAAAATGCGTCCATGTCGGCAGCCGTCAGTTCGAAATCGAAGATGGCCAGGTTCTCCTCGAGTCGCTCGCGCTTCGAGGTCTTGGGAACGATGGCGGTGTTTCGCTGGACGCCCCATCGCAGCACGACCTGGGCGGGCGTCTTGCCGAGGCGCTCGGCGATTTCCACCACGGTCGGTTCGGTGATGACGGACTCGTTTTCCTCCGCCATCCCGAGGCTGAAATAGGACAGCGCACCCAGCGGAGAGAACGCGGTGTAGGCGATGCCTTCCTGCTCGCAAAAACGGAGAAGCTTGTCCTGGGTGAGATACGGATGCGACTCGACTTGCAGGACGGCCGGCGGGATTTCGGCGTAGGAAAGCAGGTCGCGCAGCAGCGAGGTGCCGAAGTTGCAGACGCCGATGTTTTTCACCAATCCGTCACGGACCAACTCTTCCATTCCGGCCCAGGTTTCGCTGATGGGCACGTGAACGGGTTCCATCCGCGGGTTCTCCGCTTGGGGATCAAATACCCACTCCGGCGGATAGCGATCCTCGAAGGGCACGTACTTCAACGAGATGGGAAAGTGAATCAGGTAGAGGTCGAGATAGTCGAGTCCGAGATCGGCCAAACTGCGCTCGCAGGCGTGGCGGACGTGGTCGCGCTCGTGGTAGGTGTTCCAAAGCTTCGAGGTGATCCAGAGATCTTCCCGCTGACAGAGCCCGGCATCGAGCACCGCCTTGAGGCCTTCGCCGGTTTCCTTTTCGTTGCCGTAGTCGGCGGCGCTGTCGAAATGACGATAGCCGACCTCGACGGCGTCCTTGATGAGACCGGGCACGGCGGGTTTGTCGACCTTCCACATGCCGAGTCCGACACTGGGGAAGGCGTCACCTGTTTTGAGCTGGAGCGTAGTTGCAGTCATGGAGACCAGTCGAAACCGGGCGAGAGACGATGGCAAGCCCGGGATCGCAAAAAGAGTGCGGGGAAACTCGCGATTGGTCTATCCGCAAAAAGCGGGTAGTTTTTGGTGAAAATGCGACAATCGAACTCGGAGCGCGGAACTCGGAACTCGGAAATTCTGAAACCGGAAACCGAAAACCGGGAACCCCGAACCCTCACCCGCATCGCGGTGCTGATGGAGGGGCGGGTGGAGTATGAACGCAACGTGCTGCGGGGGATTCGGGACTTTGCGGCTCGGGAGCCGGGGTGGTTGATCCGGTTGGAGCCGCCGGGGCGATCGTTGGCCGCTTTCCTCCGGGAGTGGCGACCGCACGGCGTTCTGTTTCAGGCGGCGGGACTGTCCCGCTCGGCCTTGAACGCGGTGAAGGGCGGCCCGTGGCCGGCGGTTCACGTTTCCGACGCGACGGCAGCGGTGGCAGGCGTTCCCTGCGTCGGGATGGACAATGCGGCGATCGGCAAACTCGCGGCGAACTATTTCCTCGAGCGACAATTCAAGCGCTTTGCCTTCGTTGGGCAACGGGGAGCCGGCTTTTCCGATCGAAGAGGAAACGCCTTCGCCGAGGCGGTGAATGAGAAGGGGTTCACCGTTGATCGTTTCGACCTCGATCCCAAAGTGGAAGCCGCCGAGGAAGATCGGACCCTGCTGCTATGGCTGAGGACATTGGAAAAACCGGGCGCGCTCTTTGCCACCCACGATGAATGCTCGCTCCGCCTGACCACCCTCTGCCGCGACGCCGGCATCCGCATTCCCGAAGACCTCGCCATCCTTGGCGTGGACAACGACACCCTCATCTGCGATCTCGCTTGGCCAAAGTTGTCGAGTGTCGCCGTTCCCTCGCGGCGAGTGGGATTCGAAGCCGCCCGCCGATTGCAGGATCGGCTTGCCGGAAAATCGATCGATGCCGACCCGCGATTGCTTCCGCCCTCTCGCATCGTCACCCGGCACTCCACCGATGTCCGGCGCACCGAGGACGAGGTCGTGAATCGCGCCCTCGCTCAT
Source organism: Verrucomicrobiia bacterium (assembly GCA_020439945.1). Lineage (GTDB taxonomy): Bacteria > Verrucomicrobiota > Verrucomicrobiia > Verrucomicrobiales > DEV007 > JAEUHH01. Next base: position 12,337 of record JAGRPB010000126.1, on the reverse strand, counting down.
CTTCGCGATCACCTTCGTCGTGGCATCAACGTCAACGAACTCGCCTCGGGTATCGGAGTCAGCCGCAGATTGCTGGAGCGAAAGTTTCGCAAGACCCTCGGCCGCACCCCGCTCGCCGAGATCCAGCGTCTTCGTCTCGAACGGGCCAAGGCAATGCTCCTCGAAAGCGACCAGAGTCTCGAGTCCATCGCCGAGCAGTGCGGCTGCGCGGATGCCTCGCAACTCGTGCTCCGTTTTCGTCGCGAGACCGGCATGACCCCGGGGCAGTTTCGGAAACGGCGGACTGCTTGAAAGTGTCCGGGTTGCGTTTGTCGAACGCCGTCTTGACTTCGGCTACCGAATCAAGTGATACTCACTCCCGAACGTTGCACCGGTTCCGGTTTCGACCGGGCGCCAACCCACCTCGCCGTCTTCCGCCATGAGTGACCCGTCCAAGATCGAAGGATTCGTCAATGCCGTTCGTGGACGGCTCAACCGGTTCCGGCTCGTCGATTCTTTTTTCCATGCCCTCCTCGCCGGTGCCGGGGTGCTGCTGCTGATCTCGCTGGTTTTCATTTTGCGGGGATACGCCGTTCCTCGGGCCTGGTATCTGGCTCTGCCGGTGGCGATTCTGTTGGGAACGGGCATCACCTGGATGATCCGCCGACGGAATGCGGAGCAGGCGGCGGGATTCGCGGACCGGTTCTTCGGCTTGAAAGACGCGATTTCATCCTACTGGCATTTCCGCAATCAGCGGCGCGAGGGAGCGGTCTACTCTCTGCAAGGAGAAACGACAGCGGCTCAAGTGGAGAGTCTCGATCCCGAAAGCCTGACGTATCGTTGGCCTCGTCGCCTACTATTCGCCACCGTGGCCCTGGTGGCCCTCTGCACGGTCCTGGCTTTCAAGAAAGCCTCGCCCGAGGTGGTGGAAAAAATGCGCGTCGCCGAGGAGACCGCCGCGAAGACCGAGGAGATCAACGAGCACCTCGAGGATGTCATTGACGAGTTGGAAAAGGCGGCCGAGGACGATGAAGAGCTGGCCGAACTCGATCCGGATCAGCTGCGCGAGTGGGTGGCGGAGTTGAAGAACACCGAGAATCGCGACGACGCGATGCGGCAATACGCGGAGCTGGAGCGGAAGCTGCAGGAGGCGGCGCGACGGCTCGATCAACGCAAGAACGAGCAGATTCTCGCCAAAGCGGCCGAAGAACTTCAGAAAGCGGAAGAGCAGGAACCTCGCGCGTTAGGGAAGAAACTGGCCGAGAAGAAATATCGCGAGGCGGGTGAGGACTTGGAGAAGCTCAGTCCCGAGGAAATGAAGCCCGAAAAGCTCAGCGAGCAGCGCAAGGAACTCGCCAAGCTCAAGTCATCCGCCCAGCGCATGGCCGCGGCCGCCAAGGCAGCCAATCGGTCGGGTTCCTCCAGCAGCAGCGCCGCGCCTTCCGAGTCGGGTAGTTCCTCGGAAAGCAAGGGTTCGAAATCTTCCTCCGGCGGTGGTGGTGAATCAGGCGGTCAGGGTGGCGCCGGCGGCAGCGGGGAAGGGCTGGAGGATCAGCTCGCTCAACTCGACAGCGCGGTCAAAGGCCTCGACAACGCGTTGAAAAACGCGGAGCGGGAGATGAACCAGACGGGTCAGTGCTCGGCCAAGACCAACGGCCAGTGCGACAGCCAACGTCGGGCGGTTCTTACCCAGTTGCAGAAACTGAACCAGAGCCTCTGCAAAGTGGGATCGTGCAGCAAATGCCAGTCGCGACTCCTGTCGATGTGCCAGAAGCTCGGCCAATGCCAGGGCTACCTCTGCCAGTCGCAGTGCAGTTCCCTGAGCCAATGCATGGGCACCAAGCCCGGCGGGAAGAAAGCCGGGAACGGCAGCGTGGAATCGCGTCGCGATCCGCTCGCCGACACGCCGAGCAGCGGGGAGCTGAGCCAACTGCAGGGAACCAAGGGCCAGGGACCGAGCGTTTCCACGGTGGAAGCCGCCGACGATGGTGACGGGGTGGCCACTCGGCGCGGTGCGGCGAAGCAGCGCGAGTTTCAGCATCAGTTGGAATCCTTCGTCCATCGCGAGGATGTGCCCGCCGATGTGAAGGAAGGGGTGAAGGAATATTTCAAGCAGATTCACCAGTCGGAATCCGCGGCGCAGTGATTCCCGAGCATGAGGCGCTCGTTTTTCCTTCCGGATCACGGCATTTTTGCCTAACAAACCCTCTTTAGTCGTCGTTCCTACCCTGTTCACTCTGCGATTGATTCCATGCCCGCCACCGAAGCTCCCGCCGCCGCCGCCACTCCCGCCGAATTCAAGGAACGCGCCGAGGCGTTTCGGGAAACCTTCGAGAAAGTCCGAAGCGAGATCGCCAAGTTCATCGTCGGACAGGAGAAGATCGTCGAGGATGTCCTCATCGCCATCATCTGCGGCGGACACGTCCTGCTGGAGGGCGTGCCGGGACTCGGAAAGACGGCTTTGGTGAACACGATCTCCAAGGCGTTGCATCTCAATTTCCGCCGCGTCCAATTCACGCCCGACTTGCTTCCCGCCGACATCACCGGGACCCAGATCCTGCTGGAACGCGACGGGAAAAAAGTCTTCGATTTCCAGCAGGGACCGGTCTTCACCAACATCCTGCTGGCGGACGAAATCAACCGCGCCACGCCGAAGACGCAGTCGGCGCTGCTGGAGACGATGCAGGAAAAGAGCGTCACCGTGGCCGGCCAAACGCACTCGTTGGAGTTGCCGTTCTTCGTGTTGGCGACGCAGAATCCGATCGAGCAGGACGGCACCTACCCGCTGCCCGAGGCTCAACTCGACCGCTTTTTCTTCAAGCTCTTCGTCGAGGTGCCGACGCATGACGAATTTGCTGAGATTCTCAATCGCACCGGCGGCTCCCACGTGCCGGAGATCACCGCGGTGGCGGGCGCGGACGACATTCTCTCCATGGGCGAGCTCCGCAAGGAGGTGCCGATCGACGACGAAGTGCAGCAGTACCTGGTCCGCGTGGTCCTGGCCACGCATCCTGAGAACGAGCACGCGCCGGACGCGGTGAAAAACTACGTCCGCCACGGAAGTTCCCCGCGCGGCGCCCAGTCCATCCTCGCCGCTTCGCGGGTCTGCGCGCTGCTCGACGGACGCTTCCATGTGGCTCGCGAAGATATCGACCGGATGGCGATCCCGGCCCTGCGACACCGCCTCATCCTCTCCTTCGAGGGCGAGGCCGAGGGCAAGCGGCCCGACGAGGTGCTGGGGGAAGTGGTCGCCCCGGTCCGCTGAGTGGGAGTTTTGAGAAAAGGATCGCCGCTTCGAACCCGCCGCCCGGTCCGACGATGCTGTTCACCGATCCCGTCTTCATCCGCCGCCTGGAATCGCTCTACCTGCTCGCGCGAAAAGTGCTGGGGGGTTCGCTGCAGGCTGATCGCAAGACGACCCGGAAAGGCGCCGGCATCACCTTCGCCGATTATGCGGAATACCGGCTCGGGGATGATTTCCGTTCCATCGACTGGCGAATCTACGCGAAGTTCGAATCGCTCATCATCAAGCTCTTCGAGCTGGAGGAAGACGCCACCATCTACCTGCTGGTCGATGCCAGTCGATCGATGAAAAGCAAATTTCGTTATGCTCGCGAACTGGCGGCGGCACTCGGGTACATCGCGCTCAACAGCCTCGACCGGCTCTGCGTCTACGGCATGGCCGATACCCTGCGCCCGGTGCTCGATCCCTGTCGAGGGCGAGGCAAGGCGATGGGTTTTCTCCAGTCACTGGAAGAGATGGAGACCTTCGGTGGCGACACCGATTTCACCACCTGCACCCGCGAGTTCCAGGCGCGCCGCAAGCGCAAGGGGTTGGTCATCGTGATCTCGGACTTCCTTTTTCCCGAGGGCTTCGATGCCGGGCTGAAGTACCTGCAATGGCATCGGCACGACCTGTTTTGTCTCCAGGTGCAGGACGACACCGATCGCAAGTGCGACTGGAAGGGCGACGTCACGCTCGAGTGCGTCGAGACCGGCCAGACCCGGCGCCTCACGGTGAGCCCGGCCGAAGCGCGTGCCTACGAGGCGGCGGTGGTGGCTTGGAACGACGAACTGAAACAGTGCTGCGCCCGGCGCAGTATCGGGCTGGCTTCAACGGGACCGGAGATTCCCTTTGACGCGGTGATTCAGGAAATTCTTCGTCGGGGTGGGCTGGTGGCTTAGCAGAAAGGAAATGCTAACTCGATGAGCTTTCTCGCCCCCGCCTTCCTCTGGTCCCTGTTGGCTCTGCTGCCGTTGGCGGCGGTGTATTTGCTGAAGGTGCGGCCGCGGAAAAAGGCGACGACCGCCTTCTTTCTCTGGGACCGGGTCTTCAGCGAAAAACGGGCGACTTCGCTTTTTCAACGCCTGCGGGACGCGCTCTCGCTGCTGCTGATGGCGCTGGCTTTCGCTGCGCTCGCTTTCGCGCTGGCGCGACCGGAATTCACCGATGACGAGCGCAAGGACCTGGTGCTGGTCATTGATCGCTCCGCGTCCATGGCGGCCGAGGAGGGAACCGGCACCCGGTTGGAGGCGGCGAAAAAAGCGGCCCGGCAGATCGTGGCGGCACTCGACGGCAACCAGCGCGCGGCGGTGGCCTCGGTGGGCAACGAGTTGACCTTTCACTCCCACCTCAGCCGCAGTCCGCGCGAGTTGCTCGATGCGATCGACGTGATCGAGGAGAGCGCGTTCCCGATGCGGAGCGAGGTCCTGCAATCCCTGGGCGAGGACGCTCACTGGGGAGAGGACCACCGTCTCCTGCTGCTCAGCGACGGCAGCTTCGAGGGCGTCGAGGCCTTGCCGGAATCGATTGAGTTCTACAAGATTGGTTCACCCGTTGGAAACGTCGGCATCGTGGCCGCCGATTTGCGGCGTCAGCCGGACGGATCGCTCGGGTTTTTCTACCGCGTCGCTTCTTCGTTCCCGGAACCCGTCAACGGCGACCTGCTGCTGAAGCACGCCGACGAGGGCGACCGCATCTACAAGCTGATCCCGCTGGAAATCGCGCCCGGGGTGAACGAGGCCGAAGTTTTCTCTCTCGCCGACGCGCCGGCGGGTCGCTGGGTGGCGGAACTCGATCTCGAAGGCGGAGATGGGTTCGCTTCGGATGATCTCGCGTGGATGACGGTTCCCGAGGCGCGCCCGGTCCGGGTGAAGGTGGCGACGGCCGACCGGTTCTTTTTCGAGACTTCGGTGCTGGCCTTTCAGCGCGGATCGGGCCTGTTGAGCCTGGTCGAGGAAGATCCCGAAATCACCATCGAAAAGGGCGCAGCAACGGATTCCGGCGACGCGGTGGTGGTCTTTACTCCCGCAGGGGAATCGCCCTGGTGGGACAGCGTCGGCGAGGAAATCGATGTGCTCCTACCTCGCGTGCTGGTCGAGGATCACCCGGTGATCCGCCTCCTCGATGCCTCGGCGTTGGTCTTCGCCGGCGCTCGGGAAATCACGCCGCCGGCGGGGTCGCTGGTGCTGGTGGAATCGGAAAGTGGCGTTCCACTGATCTACCGGACCACGCGGGAAGGCCGCGGCGCGGTGGTGGTGAATCTCGATCCGGTCGCTTCCGAATTCGTGCTCTCGGCCTGGTTCCCGGTGCTGATCCATGGCGCCGCCACCCACCTGGCCGGACGCGAGGACGAACCGGCCGCGGTCTATCGTCCCGGCGATCGGGCGCCGATGCCGGGCTACCGCGAGGGTTCGACCGCGACCGTGACGCTGCCGGACGGAACGACGACGCTGGAGGTGAGCGACGCCGAATTCGGACCGCTGGCCGCGCTCGGTTTCTACGGCATCGAGGGGCGCGCCGGCGCGTGGAGCATGGGCAGTTCCCTGGTGACGAAAACCGAGAGTCTGCTCGACAACGCGGCGGTCACAACCACGGCGGGACCGTTGTCCCGCGGACAATCGCCGTCCTACTGGCTCATCGTCCTCGCCCTCCTGCTGCTGGTGGCGGAGTCGGTGTTCTATCATCGGCGCAAGGTCGGCTGACGAAAGTAGAACAAGGCACTTCCATGGAATTCGCCAACCTCCAGTCCCTGCTTTGGCTCCTGCTCCTCCTGGTGCTGGGCGCGGGACTGTGGTTTTCGTTGGTGGATCGACCCAGCGCCCTGAAGTTCGGTTCCTTCGCCCTGCGCTCACTCGGCATCATCCTCCTGGTGCTGGCGATCAGTCGACCGTTCTGGAAGGATCGCGGCGAGGAGGCTCATGTCGTCTTTCTCGTGGACATCTCCGAATCGGTGGATCTCGACGCGGCGGAGGCGGCGGTCGGCGAGATCGGCGCGGCCATCAAAGCGTTGGAGCCGGGGGACAGCTGGTCGCTCTTCGCGGTTGGCGACGGGGTGCGCAACTTCGAGACGCCGGAGGCCCTGACCGAGTTGTTGGGAAGCTGGAAGAAAGGCGTGGCCGATGATCGGTTTCGGGCCGGCTCCCGGCTCTCGGACGCGATGCTGAGCGCACGCCTGGCCTTTCCCTCGGGAAAATCGCGACGCCTGGTGTTGTATTCCGACGGGCAGGAAACGGTCGATCGGGAATCGTTGACGGATGCGCTGGAGACGCTCGATCGCGAGCGGGTCGATGTGCGCTTTCGCCCGGTCGAGGGACTGCGGGAACCGGAAGCGGCGGTGGTCGCGATGGAGCCGTCGAGTCCCTTTGCCTACGAGGGCGAGATGGTGCGGATGAACGTCACCGTCGCCGCCAACGAGCCGATGAAAGCAAAGCTGCGTCTGTTGCATCGCGGCGTGGCGGTGCGCGAGGTGCCGGTCGAACTGGAGGCGCGGCCCGACAACCGGTTCCCAGTCGATGTCGCCATGAACACGCCCGGGCCGAGCGTGTGGACCGCGGAACTCCTGCCTGCGGCGGACCATTTTCCCATCAACAACCAGCTGGCCACCACGGTGCAGGTGAGGGGACAGCCGCGAGTGCTCTTCCTCCACGAGGATCCCCGCGAGCTGCGTCCGCTTTCGCGCGCGCTGAAGGAACAGGACATCGAGGTCGAGGCCCGGGGTCGGAGTGGGTTGCCGGAGGCGATGGAGGAGCTGCTCGCCTTCGACGCCATCGTCCTCGCCGATGTTCCCGCCACCGACCTGAGCGTCCGGCAGATGGAACAGCTCCAGCGTTATGTCGAGGATTTCGGAGGCGGACTCGTGATGATGGGGTCAGACAATTCTTTCGGTCTCGGAGGCTACTACAAGACGCCGGTGGAGGAAGTGTTGCCGCTGACCTCGCGTTTCGAGAAGGAAAAGGAGAAGCCCTCGCTGGCCATGGTGTTGGTGATCGACAAGTCGGGTTCGATGCAGGGCCTGCCCATTCAACTGGCCCGCCAGGCCGCCAAGGCGACGGTGGAACTGCTCGGCGGCCGCGACCAGATCGCGGTGATCGGCTTTGACAGCCAGGCCCAGATCGTCTGCGAAATGCGTTCGGCGGCCGACCGACTCGCGGTGCAGGGATCGATCGATTCGCTCGAAGCCGGCGGCGGCACCGACGTCTACCCGGCCATGGTGGCGGGGCGGGAGATGCTGGAGACGGCGCCGGCCCAGGTGAAACACATGATCATTCTCTCCGACGGCCAGACCCAGCCCGCCGATCATCTCGGGCTGACCCAGGCGATGGCCGATGGCGGGATCACCGTGTCGACCGTGGCCCTCGGGCAGGGCGCGGCCCGTGAGTTGATGGCCTCGATCGCCGAAATCGGGCGGGGTCGCTACTACGAGACAATGGACCCGGCATCGGTGCCGCAGATTTTCACGAAGGAGACCATGCAGGCGTCGAAATCGGCCATCAAAGAGGATCTTTTCGGCGTGGTCGCGTCGGGAGATCATCCCGTGCTGGCCGGTTACCAGGACGCCGATCTTCCCTTCGCTCTGGGCTACGTGATGACCGAGCCGAAGCCGACCGCGCAGGTGCTGCTGGTGGCGGAGACCGGCGATCCGCTGCTCGCCTACTCGCGATTCGGGCTCGGCGTCGGGCTGGCCTACACCTCCGATTTGACCGAGCAGTGGGGTGGCGAATGGCTGGCCTGGGGCGACTGCGGAAAATTCTGGGCCCAGGTGTTTCGCGGCGTGGTCCGGAAATCGGATGCCGAAGGCCTCATCGCGAATACCGCGCCCGACAAGGATCGGTGGCGGATCGACATCGCGCGCGAGGATCCGAACCGAATGCCGGTCGCCGGGGTGAACTGGGAGGCCACCCTGCTCGACGAGAACGGGATGACCATTCCGGTGGAAGTGGAAGAGGTTGGCTTGGGTCGTTACCGAGCGGACGTGCCCGTGGCCGATCGCGGCAACGTGAGCCTGCGATTGCATGATCGCGATTCGGACAAGCTCAAGGTACTCCATCGAACGGCGGACTACCCGGTGGAGTATCGTCTGGCCAAGGACTTGCCGCCGAGCCTGGAAAACCTGGCTCGATTCGAGCCGGCGGCGGTGAGGGCGGGGCTGGAACCCGAGTCGCGGCATCGCGCCGTCTTCCACTGGTTCGTCTTCGCGGCCTTCGCCTGCCTGCTGGGCGGGATCGTGCTGCGGCGGGTTTGAGGATTACTGGGAGCGCGAGCGTTTCGCCCGCTTCGATGCCAACGCCGGAGCAATTCAACTCGCTTGTTCCCGGAGGCGCTCGATCGTCTTTTGCAGGCCGGTGGGAAGGCGCGTGAGATCGATCGTTTTTCCGAGCACGTCCAAAGCGGCCAGCGCCTCCTTGTTCTTCTCTGCGGCGAGCAAAATATCGACGCGCTTCAACGATACCCGTGCAAATCTCTCCAGCGCCTTCTCTGGATCTCCGCAGTCTTCCTGGGCGCGATCGCACCACGCCATTGCCTGATCGAAGTCGCGCTTTCTCCAATGGGTTAGGGCGATCTCGACCGCTGCCCATCCGCCTCGGGGATTCTGTTCGGCCAGCTTCTCGCCGTCGTCTTCCAGAAGCTGTTCCGGGAGGAGCAGTTCCTGTTCGATCAATCGCTGGTAAAGATCTCTCGGCATACCGAAGGCCTGACGGATGCCGGGATCGGCGAAAACCGTCAGAAGGGTTCGCAGGCGTTCCTCCGGCGTGGCGCGGACAGCTTCGTTGGGAACCTTCACCTTGAGCGTCTGCACCAGGATGCGCAGGAAGGTATTCTGGTCGCTCTTCACCGCGTCGCTGCGACGCTTGGCGCGATTCTCATCGAGTTGTTCACGCCACGCCGGGAGTTCCGCCTCCCTTCCAGCGAGAACGGTGGCCACGAGATGAGCCGAAACGAGCATGTCCAGATTGCTGTGCTGGAAGATTTCATTCTTGGTTTCGGTGATCAGTTTGCCGAGTGCCTCCGAGTAGGCGGCGAACTCCTCAGGTTTGGCGTTGGGTTTCCGGAAGATGAGGGAATCGATCAGGCGGGCGCTGAAATGTTCCAGGACCTCCCGGCGATAGTAGTCTTGGTTGGAGGATTCGTTGGCCGCTTGGATCATGTCATTCACCACTGAGAGATCGCCCTCGCGAAGTTGGAGTGCGGCGAAGGCTGCCAGTGGGCGTGATCCATGTTCGATCTTCTTGTAGTTGTCGAGTTCGCACAGTGCACGGCATTTTTCCGGGCGATACCATTGCTTCCACTGGTTCCAGATCGTGCCGGCTGGTCCGTCGATGGCGGCGATCTGTTGCAGCGACTTGTCCCGTAGCAGGGACCCGCGCCCCGAGGTGCCGAAATCGACGGTGGCGAATCGCTTGGCGGAATCGGCGATCCGTGGCCCCCGGAGCGGGTAGGTGGCGTCAGCCTCCTTGTCCTCGGGTTTCGGGTCGAGCGCGCCGACGATCAGTAGTTCGGCGAGATAGCGCATCGCGGGATTCTCGATGGTTTCGAGGAATTCCGGGAGACGTTCGTGCAGGGTCTGCGAGTAGCGGGCTTCGAAGCGGTTTCCGGCAATGTAGTCATCGGTGATGTCATACCATTCGAACTGTTTCTCGATAATCTCCCGGGCCAGCTCGTAGCTTCCGTTATCCACCAGAGTGAAGAAGGTGCGTGTCTCGTCGTCCAACCGATCATAGGTGAATCGATCGGAAAAGAACTCCTTTACCGCTTCCGAATCACCGCGCCGCAACTGAATGTTGAGCATGGCGAGCATCGATTCGGTGGGAGGCCAGAAGGCGGGGCCCTGTCGGTAGGGACGATGGTTGTGTCGATTGACGAGAACCCAGCCCTCGTGCAGGCGCCGGGCGATTTCCTCCCACTCCGCCGTCTTTTCCAGCCGGTTGAAGGGGGTGCCCACGTAAAAGGCGGTCCAGTGGTGAAGGGGCGCTTCGGCCAGAAGCCCATCAGCGAGCAAGCGGGCGCACAGCAGGACGGTTTCCGGTTCGAGCTTTCGATAGGGATCGGAATCGCAGAGTTCGAATATCATGCCGAGTCGCCAGGAGATTGGCAGTTCCTCGTTTTCGAGGAGTTGTCGATAGTGGGGCTGCCAGCTTTCGATGTCGGGCACCCGGGGCCAGATTTTCTGGATGGCGGCATTCTTGTGAGATTGAAGCCCAAGCCTGGCGCCCATCGCGAACTCCCGCGCCATCGCGGCCCAGGGGCGGTCACTCGCGGCGCGGTCGTCCGCCCATTCGATTAGGTCCGGAATCCGGTCGAAGGGTTGGGTGAAGGCGAACTCCATGAAGTGGAAACCCATGGCGAAGAGCGAACCCTCGCCGCATTGTTCGTGAAGCTTTTGAGCGATGGCGTCCAGGGCCTCGTCCCGTCCCGCATAGCCCCCGGCCTGCTCGAAGGCGTCCCGGATGTCGGGTCCGAAATTCAGGCCGCCGCAATTGGGGACGAGCTTGTTTTCCTTTTCCTGACGGACGATCCGCTCGTGGAAGGCGATCCGGTCCAGGCCGCCGCCGGGCGTGTCGGTGACGAGTTCGATGAGCAGGCGGGTCGCGGTGTTCCATCCGGTATAGGCATACTCGCTCCACTGTCCCCGGGCGATTTTTCGATCGATCAGATTCACGCCGTGCCAATAGAGTTTCGCGGCGAGATCCCAGTCCTCAACCGCCCACAGGGGAACCATCATTGGCCCCAATTTGCGGCTGACGTCATCGACATCGTTGAACTCATCGGGGAGGTTTTCGAGCGCCAAAAACTCCTCCGCCAATTCCCGCTGACTCTTGGCGCGTTCCATCCCGAGGCTCTTGAGCACGGCTTGGGCGTCTTCACTCACCGCGCTGTAGTCGGCGCCACCCTGATCGTAGACTCCGCCGACAAAAGTGGCGAGATCCATCCTCGCGGACTCGGACATTTTCGATTCGATCTCCCCGCGATGTTGTCCGAGGAATTCCGCGACGGTCAGCTTCGGATTCTCGGAAAGGGAAGCCACCACGAGTCCGGCGCCGAAGGTGTCCGCTTTTCCGGCGGCGTCGCGAACCGCCGTTTTGGACGGGGCGGAGTTCCCGATCGCCTTCAGGCACTCGCCCAGCGCGGTTCCATTTTGGGTGGTGATGGCGAGGAAATTTTCCGCGTCCCCGAAGAAGGGAGCGTGAGAAAAGATCCGGGCCGCCAGTTCGGGTTCGCTCGCCAGGCGCGGGGTGGCCAGGTAGGCGAGCAGCGTGTTGTTGGTGATCTGCTGGTTGGAATCGAGCCCGTTCTGCTTCAGGAATCCGGCGACCAGGAATGCGAGGCGCTGATCCCAACAGGCGTGTCTCACCAGATCCGCATAGGCAGCATGGCGTGGATTGGAAGCGGCGTTCTGATAGTTGTTTTCGCTGGGGGGAGCGAAGCGGTCCCACTCGTCGCGGTCGCCCAGCATGACCGTGGTGAGTTTCTCTAGGTAGGCGAGTCCGCGGGCTTCATCCGCCTCCTCGGCAACGAGATACTCAAGGTACTTCGTCGCCATCAATGGCCCAAGGGCGAGTGGTGACTTGGCAAGATCGAGGGTCATCGCCTCGAAGTCGAAATCCTTCAGGTCGCTTTTCCTTCTCGCCTTCCAGATCTCCATCAACTTGTCGGTGCCCGCCATCGTCTCGAATGAAACGTAGGTGACCGATCCGTGTTGGCTGACGTTGGAATCGCTGAGGTAGGTATTTGCGGCGCGAGTGAATTGCTCCGAATCGCCCCAGGCCAGATCGAAGAAAGTCTTGGCGGAATCGGTCATTTCACGGGAATTGCCGCCGCGGATTTTTTCGATGAGAGCTTCCGCGCTTTCGCGATCGCCTTCTTCGAGCGTTCGCCAGAGGAGGTATTCCTCCGGCCACCATGGAGAAACATCGGGTTGTCGGGAGAAGGTGGTGCTGGAAGAAGTTCCCGATGGGGGCAGGTGACGAGGAGCGTGGATGAGCGTTTCCAGGGCTTCGTTTGCCAGGAGAGTCAGGTCCTCTCGAACGTCGGCGTTGGTCAGGGAGCCCGGATCCTTCAACGCCACTGCGGAATACT
>JAGRPB010000010.1 GCA_020439945.1 Verrucomicrobiia bacterium | reverse complement strand
GACGGCCAGATCACCGAGTTTGCTGAAGCATGAGGAGCGTTCCCTTTCCAGGTGGAACGCTTCCGTGGCTTCGACTTGGAGACCGTCCAGCCAGCGTCGAACCGTTTCCAGCGAAGCGGCGACCAGGTCGAGGCGCCCCAAAGCGAGGAACCTGTCGCGAAAATCGTAGAGGAGCGGATTTGCCAACGCCGACCAGAGACGCGCCTTCGGATCAAGGGCGAGCACGGCGCCGGCGTGGATGATGGTGGATTCCGCTTCCCCGAGGCCATCGAGGCCGCGCTCCACGGCGAGCGCGGTTCGGGACGATTCGCCGATCCAGGCGCCCAAGGCGAGGAGCATGTCGACATCGGGCTCGTGGTGCAGGGCGCGGGCGAATCGATAGCCGAGCGCGTGGGTGAACTCCCAGTGGCCTTTTCGATCCGCTCGGCGCAGGAGGCTGCGCCCGGCGAGTTCCGCGAGCGCGGGTCGGGAGTCCGGCAACACGGCTTCGATGATTTCCCGGGGAAAGGGCGCCCGGGCCAGTAGGCCGCAGGCGGCAAGCACACGCCCTTGTTCCGCGGTGAGGCTGCGGGTACTGCGCTGGAAGAGCCAGTGGAGGGTGTGGTGGGCCTGTTCTTTGCGGGGATCGTGCAGCGCGGGCAACTCGGAAGCCTCCCAGGCGTCGGCCAATTCGTCCGGTTCCTCGATGCCGTGGGCCAGCAGGCCCGCCGCCCAGGTGATGGCCAGGGGGTGCCCGTCGAGCAGGGGCAGCACTCGCCGCTTGATCGTCTCGTCCGCCGGACGTTCGCCGAGGAGTCGGTCGAACAGTGTCTCCGACTCGGCCGGGGTGAATTGATGACGGATTTCAATGCGATCAGCGGGTTCGCTCTGGTCGAGATTTCGCGTCAGCACCAGCCAGCGATTCTGGGACGTTAACACGGAGAGAAGATCGCCAAGAGAGCCGCGTCCCTCCAGGCCGTCGGCTTCCTCGGCCCCTTCCACGATGAGAAGAAACGAGAGGCCGCGACAGGCTTCGCGGGCGCGGGATTTCTCCCCCTGCTCCTTCAGAAAATCCGTTCCCTTCAGGCTGTTGGCGATGGCCGACCATGCGAGATCGAGATTTCCCCGAAACTGGTAGAGATCGAGATAGACGACGCCGTGCGGGAAGGGCGAACTGGGCAGCGAATCGAAATCGGGAACGACGTCATTCAACGCCTGAGCCGCCAGCGCGGTTTTGCCCAAACCGGCGGGCGCCACCACGTAGGTATTCCTCCCTTCGGCCAATCGCTCCCGCTGCATCGTCAGTTCCGCCTCCCGGCCCACGAATCCGCGGGCGGCGGCGGGTGGCAGCTCGAAAGGATGGAGCGAAGGAGTGACTTTCTGGTTGATGTGATTCTTGATATCCTCGGTCTCGTTCTTCATCTGCTTCCCGAGATCGCGAATCTCTTTGAGCAGTCGTTCCTCGAGCCCCTCGACCTGACGGGAAATTTTCTCGAACTCGGAAGGCATACCCTCCGCCGCCGCGACGATGCCGCGCTTTTCCTCGTCGGAAAACTCGGACGCGGTTGCCGTCTCTCGCCATTCGGCCAGCATGCGGAGCGTCATCTTGGCCGAGGCTTCCGGCTTGTGGGCCAACTCGTGGGCGAAGGCCTGGGAAAACTCGTCGGAGGTGAGGCGCTCGGTAAGGGCATCGATCCAGCGGTCCTCTATCTGGAAAGCACCCCACCGGTCGGCGATGGGCATTCCTTTCCGCTTCAGAATTCCCCGCCAGGTCGTTTCGGAAACGGGCATGCCTTTTCGTTCTACGAGCGCCTCGGAGAAGACCTTCGCCAGGTCCTGGCCGTCCATGGTTTCGAGTTCTCCGTAGCGCGCGTGGTGCATCCGCTCCACCCAGAGTTCCTCGAACCCGTCGACCAAGCTTTGGAGCGCTTTGGCGGCCTTCTTGTCGCCTTCCTTTTTCGCTTCCTCCGCCACCGCGTCGGCGATCCTGCCGGCGGCTCGCCCGAAGGTCCGCGCGAGCACGTCGTTGAGGGCGAATTCGCGCGCCGCCGCGCGGGCGGAGCGGTTTCGCTCCATGATGGAGCCGATGATTCCCGGTGCCAGGTTGCTCAGGAATCCGCCCACCGCCGCGCCCGCCCCGAGGGCGAAGGTGGCTCCGCCGGTGGCGAACCCGGTGAGCGCCAGACCGCCGATGTAGAGGGCCGCTGGCGCGAAGTATTCGGAAAAGGTGGGCTTTGGCTCGCTCATGGCGCGGCCAAAACCTAACTACGATCAACGCCGAGGCGAAGAAAAATCCGGAAAAACTGAGATCATCGTCTTCGGCGACGTCCGGGCCGGGTTCGCCCGACCGTGTCACGCCCGTGGAATCACGCGATCGGACACGGGATGGACTGCCATGCGGCGTTTCTCCTCAGTGGAGTTCAGATCGTTTTCATCGGTCCGGTGGAGTCGCCGAAGCTGTCCTGCTTCACGCCCATGGTGTCGAGCAGGCTGAGGTAGAGATTGCTCATCGGGGTATCGCTGCCGAGATCGTTGTGGCGGCCGTTCTGGAAACGTCCGCCGCCGGCGTGACCGGCCAGGACGATGGGCAGTTGATTGTGCTGGTGACGGTTCGGATCGAAAAGCCCGCCGCCCCAGACGATCATCGAGTTGTGAAGGATGGACTTGCCGTCGGCGTCCTTCTTCTCGTTCAGTTTCTCGAGGAAGTAAGCGAACTGCCGGGAGTAGAACAGATCGATCTTGGCGAGCTTGGCGAGGTTTTCGGCTTCGTTCTGGTGGTGAGAAATGGTGTGGTGACCATCGGGAACACCGATTTCCTTGAAGCTGCGGTTCGAGCCGTCGTGGGCGAGCAGGAAGCTGGCGACCCGGGTGGAGTCGGTTTCAAAAGCCATCACCAGCATGTCCATCATCAGGCGGATGTGCTCCTCGTAGTTGTCGGGCGTGCCATCGGGCGCGGCAACCCCCGGGTCGGCCGGAACGCCGAAACGTTCCGCCTTTTCGATCCGTTGCTCGATCTCGCGAACGCCGGTGAGGTATTCGTCCAGCTTCAGCCGGTCGTTGTTGCCGAGCTGTTTCTCCAGCGTGTTGGCGTCCTCCATGATGAAATCGAGGATGGAACGCTGACGTTGCTGGCGCATCTGGTAGCCGCGGGCGCGTTCCTCCTTTGACCCGGCGCCGAAGAGTCGCTCGAACACGAGGCGGGGATTCGATTCCGGTGTCATCGGGGTGGTGTCGGAACGCCACGAGAGGTTGAACTGGTAGGCGCAGGAGTAGCCCGAGTCGCAGACGCCGCTCTTGCGGACGCCATCGCAGGAGAGTTCCAGCGAGGAAAAACGGGTCTGGTCGCCGACAGCGTTGGCCGCGACCTGGTCGACGGAAATACCGAGCTTGATGTCGGCGCCGGCGGTCTTGAACGGCCGCACCCCGGTCAGGAAGGTGGCGTTGGCGCGGGCGTGATCGCCACCGCCATCGCCGCCGGCGGTGCCGTTCTTGTGTTCCAGGCCAGTGTAGATCTGGAAGTCGTTCTTGAACTTCGCGAATGGCTTCTGGGTTTCGTTGAACTGGTATTCCTTGCCCGTGCCCGTGAGCTTCCACTTGTCGGGGTTCACGCCATTCGGGTGATAGAGAAAGGCCATGCGCATCGGCATGCCCGACGCGGTCAGGCCCGCCTTGCCCGCTTCCGCCGCCTTGGCGGCTTCGGCGAGAGCGCGCGAGGGGATCAGCGAATGCAGGGTCGGCAGCGCGATACCGGCGCCGATGCCACGGAGAAAGTGTCGACGATGGAGAGAGTTCATGTCAGCGGGAGTCTGTGGGTTGGAAAAATCAGGGTTCGATCGAAGTCGGGAAAACTCATTCAGTGGCGAAGAGGTCGCCATCGCCGCGGCGTTTCTGGAAGGGGGCGCTCTCAACCACATCGTAGAGCAATTCGCGGAGGGTGCCACCATGGACCTGGGCGCCATCCACGATGCCATCGATGGTGGGAGCATCATAATACTCCACCCCGCGCCCGATGGCATAGGTGAGCAGCTTTTCCGCCAGCGCCCGGTGGAAATCGTTGCGGCGCTTGTCGCCGAGGATCTTCGAAAGTTCCTGGGCGTTGCGGAAAGTCTCGCCTGTGATGAGTTCGCCGCTCGCATCGATGGGATGCCCCCGGTAATCGTCGCGCCAGGCGCCGATGGCGTTGAAATTCTCGAGCGCCAGACCGATGGGATCCATCCGGTTGTGGCACGACGCACAGAGCGCGTCCTCGCTGTGAATCTTGAGGATTTCCCGGAGCGGCAGGTCCTTGTTCTTCCCTTTCTGCGATTCCTCCAGGGGTGGCACGTTGGGCAGTGCGGGTGGCGACGGCGTGGCGAGCAGGTTTTCGAGGACGAACTTGCCGCGCTTCACCGGAGAAGTGCGGGTCGGATTCGAAGTCACGATGAGGAAGGTCGACTGGGTCAGAATGCCGCCGCGCTTTGATTCGGACTTCAGGTCGACCTTGCGCATCTCCTTTCCTTCCACCCCATCGATGCCGTACCACTTGGCGAGCCGATCGTTGAGGAAGGTGTAGTTCGCGGTCAGCAATTCGGTCGCGGGCCGGTTTTCCCGGAGCACGTGGGCGAAAAACAGCTCGGTCTCCTCGCGCATCGAGCGGCGCAGCTCGTGATTGAAGACACGCAACGCGTCGCCCAGGTCCTTGATGCCCAGGATGCGGCGGGCGTCGATGTTGACCGTCTCCACGTCGCGGGCTTCGAGCCATTGGCCGACGAAGTTTTCGATGAAACGATCCGATTTCTTGTCGGCCAGCATGCGGTCGATCTGGGGTCGCAGGTTTTCCCGAAGCTTGCCCTCGCCCGCGAGCTTCATCAGTTCGTCGTCGGGGCAGGAACTCCACAGGAAATAGGACAGCCGCGAGGCCAGCGCGTATTCGTCGATGGAGACGACCTTGCCCGGGTTGTTCGGCTCGGGCTGGATCTCGGCGCGGAAAAGGAAACGCGGACTGGCGAGGATGGCGGTGAGGGCGTGGGCGATGCCGTGTTCGAATTTCTTCTCGGGCTGCGATTCCATGGTCTTGGCCAGCTCCACCAGCCGGTCGACGGTGGGCCCGTCCACCGGACGGCGGAACGCCCGGGTGGCGACGCGCTTGAGAATTTCGCGACGGTAGGTGTCGCGCTCTTTCGGGTCGGCCGGCGGTGCGCCGTCGAAAAAGATGTCTCGAAACTCGTGCGGGTACTCCTTCACGCTGCCGTCGAGCGGGCCGTAGGCGGTGATGCGCTGGATCTGAATCGCCAGGGGATTCTCGCCCTCCAGCGGCGGTTTGTCGGGCGTCATGGTGAGGTGAAACTCGTTCTCGCGACCGCGTTTCAGCTTCGTCTTCGCCTTCATCACCAGCGTCTTCGAGTTGTCCCAGCCCAGCTTGCGTTCCGTCAGCGTCTGGTCGCCGAGGCTGACCTCAAACTTGGCCGAATTCGAGGAAGCCTCCATCGAGCCTTTCACGCCGAACTCGACCCTCAGCTCGTATTCACCGTCGTAGTTGATCCACGGTTTCCCGACGTAGGTGCGTTCGCTCTGGAAGCCGATCCAGTTCAAGGTGTGCTTCTCGTTCTTCGGATCCTTGAAATTCTCGATCCCGATCCATTGGGTGGGGATCTTCGGGCCCTCGGAAGGCACGGCCTCGGTCACGATGTCCTTGGCCGCGTCGAGATATTTTTCCATCAACAGCGGGGAAATGCTGAGCACATCGCCGATGGTGTCGAATCCGTAGCCGGTGTCATCGGCGGGAAAGGCCTCCGTGACGTCGAACCGCACCCCAAAGAGATCCTCGATGGTGTTGCGGTATTCCTCGCGGTTGAGGCGGCGGATGGTGACCACCCCGGGATCGGGATTGTCTGGATCCAGCTGGAAGACCTTGCGCTCGATCCAGGCGATCACTTTTTCCTTTTCCGCGTCTTCCGGTTGCGGCTTCTTCGCCGGGGGCATCAGGCTCGCGCGCAGGTTTTCCCAGACGTCGTACCAGAGCGATTGATCGACCAGGTGTTCCTCGATTTTCTCGAAGTCATCCATCTTGAAATCGCCCTTGTCCATGCCGTCGCCATGGCAGTCGTAGCAGTAGTTCGCCAGGATGGGCTCGATCTCGTCGGTAAACCGCTTCACTTCCGTCGCCGAATCGTCGGCGCGAACGGTACACAGAACCTGGGTCGTCAGGGCGGTGAAAGCCGTGACGGCAAGAATACGGGAGAATTTCATCAGGGGAGGGATACGCTCAAAGGCTAAATCAGGGGCACGCCGTCTCAATTCACGCATACAGGCGGGTGGCGGTTGGCGTGAAAAACCGGGACGGCGGAATCCGGCGAGAAAACGAGTCGATGCAACAGGGTCAAGTCGCCGGGCAAACCCTGTTGAATGCCGTGCAGAACTTGCGTGGCAACCTCGAAATCAGGGTTCCGGGAGCGCGGAGTTATCGGCGGAAAAATCGATGACGTCAACCCACCGCGTGGCGGCATCGATGGAGTCCTCGCCCCAGCGTTCCTGCCACAGCCTGCGGCTTCCTTCGGGACCGCCGGGGGCCGGGGAAAACAGGGAACCCCGATCGCGGAGCGTCACGCTGCGCCGCAATTGCTGGCCGTTTCCGAATTCGAAATCGATCAACCCGCTTTCGGACGTGGCGATGCGGCAGTTCTCTGTCTGGAACAGCAGATCGATCGGTTGCTGGGTGCGTTGGTAGGAAACGGCGGACTCCGCGGGCGTTTGCACGTCGCAGCGAATGGCGGCGACGTCGAGCCGGGTCAGGGGAACGACGAAACCGGCGGTGGCGGCGATGTCCAGCCATTGCCGACCGGCAAACCGGCTGTCGTTCATCCGGATTTCCATTTCAAGATGATCGCCCTGGGTGCGCCACTGAAAGCAGGGACCGCGATCGGATTCGAATTCGCAGAGACTCACCTCGATCCGCGGACAATCGCTGACGAGTGCCAGCGGCGACTCAGAGTCCGGTCGCAGTCCCGAGCGATGGAGGTGGCAGTTCTTCAGCGTCAGGGTTCCGTTTTGCAGGCGAACCAGCGGAGGGATGCGGCGATTCGTATCCGCCTTGCTCGAATCGTGGACGAGTTCGATTCCCACCAGTTCGAGATCGCCGTCCATCACCCAGATCATGCCGGCCGGGCCGATCTGGTCGTCGGGCATTTTCAGGACCGGCCGCTCTTTCAATTTCGGGTCGGCCTCGATGGCGAGACCATGCTGGCGCACGCCCGTCGGGGCGGTCGAAAACGGTCCCGGCCGATGAATCAGGATCCGGTCGCCGTCGCGCGTCGCCTGCATGGCGCCGGTCAGCGAGGCGTAGGTGCCGAATCGGCCGTGAATGGTGAAGGCGTCTCCACTGATGGCGCGGAGCGCATCGTTGGCAAAATGGGTTCGTCCGGAGAGATCGAGAAAAGCCATCACGGCCAGGGCGGCGACGGCCAGGCCCACGAAAGGCAGCGAGCGAACCAGCAGCCGCCGATGATAGCGACGGGACTGACCCGCTTCGACCCGGTCTTCGAGCAGGCGAACGACCTCGGCCGCGGAAGCGGGACGATTGCCGGGATCGGGTTGACGCAGTCGATCGGCCAAATCGAGGAACCAGGCGGGAGCGTCCGCACCCGCGAGTTCCGCGAACAGGCATCCCAGCGAGTAGAGATCCGATCGGTTGGTCGCTTTTTCTCCGGCGATGATTTCCGGCGCGAGATAGCCGGGCGTGCCGCCGCGACTTTGCCCGGATTCTTTCTCAGCACGACTGGCCAGTCCGAAATCCGAGAGCCAGACCGACGCGTCGTCCGCCCGCGAACCGAGCAGCAGGTTTCCGGGTTTCAGGTCGCGATGAATGATGCCGGCGGCATGGGCGGCGGCGAGGGCGCGACTGGCGCGCAGGGCGATGGCGAGACTCTCGGCGAAAGGCGGCTTTCCGTTTTCCCGCAATCGGCCGGCCAGGGTCGGGCCCTTGGCGAGCGGCATCACGAAATAGGGAAGGCCGTTTTCCAACTCGCCGACCTGGTGGATGGGGATCACGTTTTCGTGCTCGAGCGCGGCCACGGCGCGGGCTTCCTCGCGAAAGCGGTCCAGGAGTTCCGGGAAATCGCGAAAAGTCGGTTTCAGCAATTTCACCGCGACCTCGCGTTCGAGGGCAGTGTCGCGGGCACGCAATACGATGCCCATGCCGCCCTGGCCGAGGATCTCGTGAACGACGAGATGCTCTCCGAGTTTGCCGAGCGCGCCGGCCTCGTCGGTGGGGCGGAGTTGGGCGAGAATGTCTTCGCGAGAGACCGGAGCGGGCGAAGGGGTGGCGCTGTTCCGGTCGCGGGAGAGCAGTTGATGCAGGGCGGTGTCGAGTTCGGCCGAGGGCGCCGACCATCGATCGTAATCGGCGAGCAGGGTGGCCGTTTCGCCGAAATGAGCGAGTTCGTCGAGCCGTTCCCGGCAGCGTTCGCAGGTGGCGAGATGAGCTTCGAGTTCGGTGGAAAGAGGCGCTTCCCCCTCCGCGGAGAGGGCGGCCTTCAGAGCCTCATCCGCGGGGCAACCGGTCGGAATCTCGGTGGTGGTTTCGGTATCGCTCATTTCCCCCTTTTCGGATTCAGGCATTCAGCGGCGTGGCGGCGGCTGCCTCCCATTCGGCTTCGATCTGGCGAATGCGATCGCGGAGTCGCGCGGTGACTCGCGATCTCGCCACGTAGACGGAACCGATGGTGAGACCGAGCCGGCGGGCGATTTCCTCCGCAGGCTGACCTTCCAGGGTAGTCAGTCGGAACGCCTCCCAGGTCGATTCGGAAAACTGCGGTCGAACCAGCGGCAGGGCGCGATGCAACAGGCTGCGCCGATATTCCGAATCCCAGAGCGCCTCGGCGTCGGCGGACGGATCAGCGGTCCGTTCCGCGATGCCGTCGCCGGCGATCTCGGAGCGCCGCTTGATTCGGTTGGCGCGATCGATCAGTGCCCGCCAGGCGATGGTGAAAAGCCAGCCACGGAAGCGGCCGCGATCCGGGTCGTAGTCAAAGCGATCGATACTTCGCGCGACCTTGAGCATGACTTCCTGCACCACATCGGCCGCGTCGCTGGGTTGCAATCCGCGGCGGAGGGCGAACCGATAAACCAACGGTCCGTAGGTTTCGACGAAACTGCGCCAAGCCTCGCCATCGTTCGCGTCCGGCAGCCGCTGCAACAGCGTCGGTCGGGTGTCGGGGAACGTGGGCGCGTCGGAGGGAGGCGTTGGATTCGGTTCGGGCAAAATGGGCGCTGACGTCTGAAATTTGGGAGGAAAGGAGGGAGGAGGGTGCGCGGTTCCGGGGAAAGCGTACAGGATTTCCGCTTCGGCTCAACGGCTTTGGACGAAGGCGAGAAGGTCGTTTCGAATTTTTTTTGGTTTTTTGTGCAAGAATCCTGCGGACGGCCGGTAGGGCCCGATGAAAGCGATCCCTTTTCAGAATTTCTCCTCTCCTTTTTCATGATTTTTCAACCGTCTCTTCCACCGGTCCTGCTGGCGATTTCGTTCGCGGCGGCTCTCTCCTCCATCGATCGGGTTCACGGCACCGAGCCAGCGATCTCAAAACTCCACGGGCGTCATGCCGAGACGCCTTTCAGCTACTCGGCCGGCCAATCGGTGGCTCTCTCGGATCGCTACGTGCTGGTGGGTGAGCCCGACAACAGCGACGATATTGCCAACCGGGGAGCGGTCCATGTCTACAACGCCGCGAACGGTCGCTACCTGAGGAAGCTGGTGCCGACCGACGGCGATGAGGACGATGGCTTCGGTTGGAGCGTGGCGGTATCCGGCACGACGGCGATCGTGGGGGCTCCGTACGCGGGACCCGACGAAACCGGCAAGGTCTACGTGTTCGATCTTCGCAACGGTCGGCAGAAACTGGCGATCCTGCCCGCGGATGGCGTCACCGGAGATCGCTTCGGATGGGCGGTCTGCGCCGAGAGTGATCGCGGATTGGTCGGTGCGCCGATGAATGACCAGGGCAATCAGAATTCCGGCGCGGCCTACCTCTTTGACCTGAACACGGGAGATCAGCTTCGTAAGTTCTACCAGGAAACGAGAAGCCTCGGCATCGAACTGGGAACCAGCGTGGCGCTGTGCGGACGAATGGCGTTGGCGGGGGCGCCCAAATTCAGTGGCGATGATTTCGATCGGGAGGGGGCCGCGCTGCTTTACGACACCAAAACCGGCAGTTGGATCGGTGAATATGTTTCCCCGGATCCCAGCGATGACCTTGCGTTCGGCAGCTCGGTTTCCATGAGCACCGGCTACGCGCTGATCGGGGCGCCGGGCGATGATGAGGGCGGTGCCGGCGCGGGAGCCGCCTATCTCGTCGATCTGCGGAAGGCCGGGGCGATCAAGATCCTGCGCCCGGAAGCGGAGAGCGGTGACGCCTTTGGCAGCTCGGTTTCCCTGAGTGGCAATCTCGCCCTCATCGGTGCCGATTATGTCGATGCGAACGGACCGGACGAGGGCTACGCGGGACTCTTTCTCATCGCGCAGTCGGAGGAGACGGGGATGGCCCCCGTGGAGCCATTGACCGATCTGGCTGTCACTCCTCTGATCGAACTGGAACGCGGCGACGCGGATGCGTACGACTACTTTGGCCGTTCGGTCGCCCTGTGCGGGAATCGCGCCGTGGTGGGGGCGCCGGGGGACGATGACCTCGACGCGGAAAGCGGTGCCGCCTATCTCTACCGCGATCTCGTCGGACCGCTGCCGGGTTGGACCCATACCCAGAAAGGAAACTCCGCGCCCGAAGTGATCGACGCTGAGTTCCGGCGCTTCGTGCAGCCTTTTTATACGGATGAAAGCGCCAATCTCCTGGCCTCGCTTTCCGGTCCGGGATCGAACCGGAATCGCGACACCGGCGTCTGGAAATTTTTCGACTCCTCTTGGAGCGTGCTGGCGATCAAGCACCGGAACCTATTCTCCGTCGGGAACAGCACCGAACTGGACGGGCTGACCTGCGGGTCGTTTTCCGTGGTGGGAACCGGACAAGACGGCGCGCTTTTCGATACCGTGCTCAGCGGCACGGGAGTGACGGGGCGGAACAACCATGCGTTGATTCTTGATGACCGATATGACAGCCCCGATCTGTTGCTGTTGCGAACCGGTACCCCGGTTCCCGAACTGAATGATTCC
Source organism: Verrucomicrobiia bacterium (assembly GCA_020439945.1). Taxonomy (GTDB): domain Bacteria; phylum Verrucomicrobiota; class Verrucomicrobiia; order Verrucomicrobiales; family DEV007; genus JAEUHH01. Next base: position 46,526 of record JAGRPB010000010.1, on the reverse strand, counting down.
GAAGTGCTCCGTACCCTGGGCCCCCGGGCGGAAGACACGGTCGCGATTCCCTACCTGCTTCGGCGGGGCACGGGCGATGCCAACGCCACCAACGACAGCGGCGCGCTGACGCTCAATCCCAACGACGCGTCGGTGGAGGATGCCACCCTGCGGGAAGGCGGCGGCGGACTCTTTGGCGAATGGCGACAGTTCTTCGGCCGAGCGTCCGTGGGTCAGTACCGGTTCGTCACCGGAGCCAACTTCATACCCGCGGGTGAGAGCAAAGCGCTGCCGGGCCTGGTGATCGATCCCGCGGACGGACCGCTCGTTCGTCAGGGTGACGCCGAATATGGCGCCGGTGGCGCGACGTTTCGGAGTTTCCTCGGAGAGGGATTGAACCTGGGTGACGACCTGATTTTTCGATCCACTCTCGTCGGAGGCGATGCCAGGGCGAGCAACAACGAGGGCTTGTTTTTCAACAACGATTCCGGAACCACGGCTCGATTTTTCCGCGAGGGCGATGAAATCGATCCCGTCGACCAACCCGGCGTCGTGATCAGCCGATTCCTGAAATGGTGGTCGGGGGAACGTCCCTATGCCCTCGTCAAACTTCGCGGGCCCGGGGTGCGGGCCTCGAACGACTGCGCGCTGATCGTTTCGTGGAATCAGTTCGCCCCCTTCGATCGGATCGAGGTCCTCCTCCGGGAGGGCGATGTGATGGACAAATGCGACGGTGCCCGGGTGCGCGCCATCCTGCGGGCGGAAGTCGATGCCCACGGTTCCTATACGGTCCTGGTTTCTCTGACCGGCTCTCCCGCGACCAATCAGGCGCTGCTGGTGGGGGATTGCAACGATGCCTTGGACTACGGTCAACCGGCCTTCGCGACGCCGGTCATGCTCTACCGAAAAGGCAGACTGTTTCAGGCCAGCGGCGGCGGAACCACCAAGCTGCGGAGCATGACCCTGGCGACGCAAAACGACCGATTCGGAGTCGGCGGTCAGGGGCTGCCCAAGGTGGTGAGCGGTGGAGGGTTTCTTTCCATCCTCACCTTCACCGACAGGGCGCAGGAGTTCGTGGAAACGCCCTTTTTCCAACCCATCAACCTCCTTGGAGCCGGAGCTCAATGAGAAACCATCGAGATTTCCCATTCCACTTTTCTACTTCCATGAAACTTTCTCTTTTCTCGATTCTCTCCGCGATCCTCCTGCTGGAAATCACGCCATCGGCCATGGCGCTGAATCCCGTGGTCAACAAACTCCACGGACGCGCCGAGACCACCCAGTTGGAAAACCTCTTCGGCGGTTCCGTGGCCGCGACCGATAAATGGGTCGTCGTCGGCGAACCATCGAACGATGATCTCGGCCAGGACGCGGGCGCCGTCCATGTCTACAGCGCGGTCACCGGCCGCTACCTGCGCCAGCTCGTCGGCGCCGAGGTGGCTGGCGGTTTCGAGTTCGGGTACAGTGTGGCCGTGTGCGGCGACACCGCCGTGGTCGGGGCCCCCAATGACAACGCCGGCGGCGTCACCAGCGGCGCGGTTTATGTCTTCAATCTTCGCAATGGCCGGCAATTGCTCAGGATCGAGGCAGAGACGCCAATAGCGAGTAGCCAGTATGGCCGGAGCGTGGCCATCAGCCACGACCACATTCTCGTGGGCGCTCCTCAGCCGGGCAGCGGGACCGGCAGGGCCTATCTGGTCGATCGCGTGACTGGTGAGGAACTCTGGGAAATCACCGCCGCCGATGCCGCGTCGGGCGATCGCTTCGCCTGGAGTGTCGCTCTCTGCGGCAACCTTGGAATGGTGGGAGCGCCGCTGGGAGATTCCGATACTGTCGTGAACTGTGGTTCTGCCTACCTTTTTGACCTCGCTGGACAGGCGCAGTTGTATGAATGCAACGCCGACGATGCGACCGCCAATACCGGTTATGGTTCAGCCATCAGTCTCGGCGGAGGTTGTGCGGTCATCGGTGCCCCCCGGGATGGCGAAGGCGGAAACGAGGCGGGGGCGGCCTATGTGGTGGAGCTGATTTCGGGGGCCGAACTGCGCAAGCTGATTTCGGCCGAAGCCGCCGACTTCTGCCGTTTCGGCAACGCCGTCTCCATCAGTGGCGCCATGGTCCTGATCGGAGAAAATCAGTCGAGCGTGCCCTACGATCCCGATGACGAGCCACTTTCGAAGATAGGCTCCGCCCTGCTTTTCGATCTGTACACCGGGGCCGAACTCCAACGTTTCGTGGCCAGCGATGCCGACTTCGGCGACGAGTTTGGCACCGCCGTGGCGCTCTCTGGCGACCTGGTCGCCATCGGCAGTCCTTTCGACGATGATATCGAGATGGATTGCGGCTCGGTCTATCTCTGGCGCGGGCTTTCTTCGGTGCGTCCCTTCACCACTCTCGCCAAGGTCGGAGATTTCGCGCCCGGCGCTCCCGAGACGGACTTCCGCTATTTCGGCCAGCCGCTGTTGCCGGTGGGATTGGCCACCTCCTTCGAAGCGGGCCTGATGGGACCCGGTTCGCACGGAAACCGGGACAAGGGAGTCTGGGGGGAACTGGACGGAACGAGGAAACTCGTCAGCAGCAATCGCGACCTTGGCAGTCTGGGCGCGGAATGGGACGGGATCATGGTGAACTCGACCTTGGGCATCACCACCGCGTCTAGCTACACCGCCGTCACCGTGTCGTTGAAGGGGACCGGTGTCACCGGCGCCAACAATCGCGCGGTTCTGCGCACCTATCCAAACTTGGCGACCGTGGCATTTGCCCGCACCGGAGATTCGCCCGCCGTTCTCAACGGAACCCAGCTTGCCACCTTTCAGGATGTGGTCGGTTTTGCCGCGGGCGGGGGAATTGGCATTCCCTGTATCCTGAAAAACGGAGTTGGCGGCGTGAATGCCGGCAATAATTCCGGCGTCTACGCCACAGGTGTCTTCGAACGTTTCCTTCGCGAGGGGGACGGTTTTGCCACCTCGCAATTGCGACAGTTCTTCGGCCGGTTCGCGGGGCATACCTCGGGCGCTTTCGGTACCTTCGGGGCCCACCACGTGCCGGATGGCGAGGTAGCGGCTCGGCAGGGATTGTTTAATTTCCTCTCCAACACCAGTGCATCGGACAGCATCCTCGTTTCCCAAAACGATCCCGAGCCGGACAATTCCGCTCAGTCGTTTCGCAGTTTCCTGGGAGAGAGCAAGGGGTTGCTCAACGATACCGCCATCAAGGCCACGGTTTCAGGGGCGGGAGTGAATGGTTCCAACAACGAGGGCCTCTGGCTGACGTCCGGGCCCTCACTGGTCCCCGGCGTCCGCGAAGGCCAGGAGCCCGATCCCGTCAATCTGCCCGGCGTTGTCTACTCGCGAGTGCTGAAATACTGGGCGGTGAACAGCGGAGCGATTGCTCACGTATTGCTGCGCGGAAAGGGTGTCAACGGAGCCAACGATGGCGCCCTGGTACACGTCAGTTCCATGACGGGCGATAGCGTGATTTTCCTGCGCGAGGGCGACCCTGTTTGCGATGGAGATGGTCCCCGCATCCGAGCGTTTCAGCGGATCGAAGTCGAGCGCACCTCCCGGAAATACGCGGTGGTCGCTTCACTCACCGGGGCGGCCTCGAAAAACCAGGCCCTGCTCATGGGCAATCTCGCCCCGGCCGATCCGGCGCTCTGGGCTCCGTCCATGAAACTGAGAAAAGGCACCCTGTTTCAGGCTCCCGGAGGCGACACGACCCGGCTGCGCAGCATCGATTTCCGTCCCGTCATCGATCGGACCGGCTCCGGCGCCAATGGCGGAGACCAGGTGATGTCTTTCAGCGGAAAGGCGATCATGTGCCTGAACTTCGACAACCGGGTGAAAGAATTGGTGACCATGATTCTGATCCCGTGAATCTCCGGGAACCGAGGAACTCGGGTCGGACCAAAGGGGGTTGAGTCGGCGACCTGACCCTGTTTCGTCCGGGTAAACGGCTTGGATTTTGCTTAGGTTTTCGGGTCACCATTTTCCGAATCGGATTTCACGGATGCCGCGTTCGTAGATGACTTGGGCGGCGATTTCGCCGTTGCGGCTGATCGATTCATTGCCGCCCTTGGCTCCCGCACCGGCGCGGTCGAGGGGCGATTCCATCGCGATCGATCGCACGCGTGAACCGGGAGATTCCGCGGGATCGGCGAGGGTGCCTTTTCTCAACACGACTCGCGGCCGTCGCAGCGGGGCGAGATCGTCGGGATCGCCCGCGAGTGTCCTCCCGGTGATCAGCGCGAGATTGGCACCCCTGGGGCCGCTTAGCTGACAGAGCACCGCGTAATTGCCAAAGATCCCTTCGGCGCTGACACGACGGATTGTGGTGACACGGGATTCGGCTGGCCCGGGAAGCGTATCGCCCTCGCGGAGCAGGCGTAACCAGCTGCCGTCGCTCTGCAGCAGCCAGAGTCCGCGATCGTTCTGCGCGGTCACGCCGGGACCTCGCAGGGTGGCGAGAATCATGACCGCGTCGCTGCCGGAGGGCCAGAAGCCGAGAAAGCGATTCCAAACCTGGCCGTTCGGCTCGGTGGGATGCTGATCGCCTTTTCGAGCCACGAGACCGATGGCGGGATCCTGGTGAAAGATCGCCTCGTTGTTCGCTCCGGTGATCCCGGGTCCTTGCAGGATGGCGCGGAAGAGAATCTCGGGTTGAGTGCTGGAGTAGGTTTCGCCGAGAAAGGCGCGAAAGGTGACGCCAGGGAGGAAGTCGCCCACCGCTTCGTTTTTTTCCGCCACTTTTCCGGTCTTGGAATTGTAAATCGCCGGCAGTGGTTCGTCGTCGATTCGGAACGCCGCGTAGGCGATTTCCCGAGCGTTCCCCACGGCGATTCGAGGAGCGAACTGGCCGTAGATTCCTCCTGATGGACTGAAGGCTCTTTCCCGGACTTTGAAGTGATTGAAGAAGGTATCGATGTAGTCGTATCCGGGCGAGATCACGCCGCTGTCATTCGTTCGATCGCGGCCGGCCACGCCCCGACGAAGTGAGTAAGCGATGGGGTAGGTGAGCGCTCCGCTGTCGACGAATTCGTGGATTCGGGCGATCTCGGAATCGCCCAAATCCGGGATCGGTGTCCCGGTTCGAACCAGCGCCACTGGGGCCACCGAGTTGTCGTGATAGATCAGCGCTGTGGCATTGCGAGGAGTGACATCGTCGCCGGAGATCCGGACGAGATTGGCCGAGCCGATGCCGGCGAGGAAGCGGTAGTCGAGGATGGTCGCCACCCGTTTTCCGGCGAACTCTTCGCCGATGGCATCGAGGTCAAAACCGCGTTCGAGATAGCTGCGAGGGGAATTGCGGTCGGGAGACGAAGCCCAGAGCGCCTGCCCGCGAACGTTCGCGACGGCGGGATCGGGATGGATGGAAAGAAACGCCGCTTCGCCGTAGGGAGTGATGGCGACTTTCTGGAAACGACGAAACTGACCGCCGGGAATGCCGGGAGTGAAATCGCCGATGACAGGCCCGCCCTGGAGCGGCAGGGGTTGAGATAGTTGTGAATAGAGGTAGGCGGCGCCATTCCCACGAAGCTGGGTATCATCGTCGGGGGCGCCGGTCACGGCACGATCCCCGCAAAGCGCGACGGAATTTCCCACTCCGGAAACGGTGCGCGGAAGGGAGTAGAGAAACTCCCCGCGATCCGGCCGATAGGCAAAAACGCGCCCGGTGGAGTTGGAGGCGGTAGGGGCGCCGACGAGGAGGAGATTTCCGTCGAGCGCGAGAGCGGCACCGAATCGCTCGTTGGCAGATTCGGTCGGACTGACCGTCATCGTTTCGAGCAGAAGGGAGGGGAATTGGTAGAGAAAGACCGCTCCCCGAGAATTGTTTCGGTCCGGTGCGGAAATGGCGAATCTCGCATCCCCGATGGCGACGGCGGAACCGAATTGGGCATTGGCGGAACCGACATCGGCGGGAGCAAATTTCTGGATCTGCTGGCGACTTACGGCATGGAAAAGGTAAGCGGCGCCGCTGTCGGCGACTGCGGTGTTGGCGAAAGGAGAGCCGCAGAGAATCAGATCACCATCGATGGTGACGGAGGTGCCGAATTGATCTCCGGAAGCGGCATCCTCGGCTTTCAGCTTGCCGAAGTAGGCACCCGAATTGGGGTCGAAAAGGTAGATTCTTCCCGCTCCGAATGCTTCAAAGGGACAACCAATGGCGATCCGGTCATCGCTCAGCGCCAGCGATTGGCCGAATCGAAGTCCCGGACTCTGGACGGTGGCGGTGAGCCGGAGTAATTCCTGTCCCGTTCGCAGATCAAAGAGGTAAGCCGCGCCGGAGTTGCTGTTTTCTCCCGGTGCGCCGATGAGCACGAGGTGGCCGCGAATGGAAATGGCTCGGCCAAATTCGGCATCGGTCTGTGGTTGGGAGGCGGAAAGCTTGTGTCGCAGCCTGCCGCTACGAGCATCGAAAACGTGAACCGAACCGGCGTCCTTGAGCGGCAAGTCGGCCTCGGTATCGCCGATGACGATCCATCGATCGGACAGTGCCACGGTGGCGCCGAAGTCGGTGGCGAACTCCAAACCGGGGCGATCGCCGAGGAATTGCCGGACGGCGGGAAGTTGGGCGACCGCGATATTGGGCGCCAAACAAAATGACGAGAGCGCTGCCGCGAGGAATAGGAGAGGTAGGGAGCGGACGAGGGAAGTTTTCATGGCGAGGAAAAATTACCGCCTCACTTCGGTGCCCTCTCTCTCTAACGGCTCCGGAAATCTACGGAGTCATTTCGGCATTGCCTGAGATCAGGACAGGAATGACCATGGGAGCGATGGTCGCTCACCGGTTCCTCCTTTTCCTGACCGGCGTCGTGCTGATGTCTGCCGACATCGGTTCGGCGCAGGAGTCGGTCATGCCGGGGCGGGTCCTGTTTCAGCGCGGAGACGGCGAGGGTAGGGAAGTGATTAGCTTCGACGATTCCGCTTGGCAAGAGGTTGCGCCATCCGATCTCAGTCGCGGTTGGCAGGGGCTCCCCGGAGGTCCTTCTCGCGTCGGATCGGTGGGATGGTATCGGATCCATTTCGCGAAACCGTTCGAGGCCGAGGCAAAGGCGTGGATGGTTTCCGCCGGCTTCGTGGGGAATCTTTCGAAGGCTTATTGGAATGGGCAACCAATCGGCGAAATCGGCGGCGATGTCGGTGGCACGATTCTGGTCCCACCCCAGCGGACGGTCCATGCGTGGGCCGTCGCAGCGAATACCTTTCGAAAAGCAGGCGAAGGGGACAACGTGCTCGCGATTCGCGTTCGCAACGTGGCCGGTGCGGGCGGCATTCTCGGTGGACCGGTAGGTCTGTATCCGGTCGATGATCTGCTAGGGCAGCGGCGATTTCTCGAACTGGGACGTGAGGCAGTCGTATTCGCCGTGGCGGCGTTTGCCCTGGTCTGGGCGTTGGTGTTCGTGCTGGTACGGGCGACCGGTGACGCGACGCAGCCGTGGCTGTTTGCGGCTTCGCTTTTTGCCGCCACCGGGACCGTTCACCTGATGACCTCGCAGCTGATTTTCTCCGGAGAAATGCCGGGAGGAGCCGGCTGGGTGGTCGGACTGGCGGTCTTCTTCTACTGGGCGATGCCGATTCTGACACCGTGGATGATCCGCGGTTTGTGCGAGGGGCGCGGATGGAAACGAGAGATGGTGGTGACGCTTCTCGGCCTCGGGCTGGTCGTGTCAGCACACTTTCTTCAGCTTCGCTTTCAAGGCGTCATCCTGCTTTACTTGCTGATGCTGCTCGGTGTGGGGGTCGTCAGTCTCAGCCGCGCCTGGCAGGGCTGGCGGACGGGTTCCGTCGCTGCTCCGGCGGTGCTATTGGGATTGGTGTTTCTCTGCCTGACCGTCAGCGCACAGGTGAGTCTGTTCGTGATTCCCTGGATGAAACTGGCGGCGTCGGTCTGGCAGCCGATGGATCTCGGGATTCTCGCCGCAGTGACCTCGGTGGGAGGAACCTTGCTGCGACGTTATGCTCTCGCCCGACGGCGGGAACAGCGGCTGGCTCGCGAGGTGTTGGAAAGCGGTCGTCGCGAACGTACGCGGGTGGGCCGACACCTGCACGACGGCGTGGCCCAGGATCTTCAGTATCTGATGCTGGCCGCGAAACGTCTTCGCAAGGAACAGCCCGAAAGTCTCGCCGCCGAGGAAATGGTCAACGGACTCGGTGAAGCAATCGGCGAGGTTCGCCGGGCTGCCGAAGATCTTCAGCCGCTCGCTTTGCGCGGCGCCACGTTGAAGGAAGCACTGGAGACTTTGGCGGCGAAACTCTCGGTCCGTCACGGTGTAGAGGTGGAAGTGGGGATCGAGAAGATCCCGGAACTGACTGATTCCGAAAAGGACGCCATTTTTCGCGCGGCCCAGGAAGCCGCCGGGAACGCCTGTCGTCACGCCCAGGCGACCTCGGTGAAGATCACGGTCAGCTCCGAGGATGGGGAAATTGTCACCCGGGTCACCGACGATGGTCAGGGATTCGATCCGCACGGGCTGAGCAGCGAACGCATGGGCTTGAAGTTTCTCCGCGACCAGGCGGAATTGTCAGGAGGAAAACTCGACATCGATTCGAAACCCGGTTCGGGAACGCGAATTCACTACCGCCTTCCCCTGAGCCGGAGAGACAACTTTCAAGCACCGGATTAAAACGATGGATCGGATTCGACTCGTGCTCGCCGACGATCACCGCCTGCTCCGCGAGGGCCTGGCGAGCCTGTTGCGAGAGGCCTGGGACTGCGAAGTGGTGGCCGATTGCGGCGACGGCGCTTCGGCTTTGGAAAAGATTCGGGAACTCCGGCCCGATGTCGCGGTCCTCGATCATTCGATGCCGCAGATGACCGGGCTCGAGGTGGCTCGCGCGGTGAGCGGTGAGAAGCTTCCAACGCGTTGCATCCTCCTGAGCAGTTTCAGCGAGCCGATGCTGGTGGCGGAGATGATCCGTGCCGGAGCGCGCGGTTATCTGGTGAAGGAAGACGCCTTCGATGAAGTGCTGGCGGCAATTCGAGCGGTGGCGGCGGGCGAGGTATTCTTCAGCGCCAGCCTGGACGAACCGGCGCTTCGGGATGCGCTGCAAGTCCTCTCGGTAACAGAGCGCGAAGCCGAAGTGCTGGCCGGCTTGATCAAGGGACAGAGTGCCCGGGAGATCGGCGAGCGGTTGGGCATCGGCGCACGGACGGTGGAAACCTACCGCAATCAACTGGTCGTGAAGTTCGGCGCCCGCAATGTCACCGACCTGGTGGCACGAGCGATTCGATCAGGATTTTGTGAAAGCGGAGAACGATAGGGCGTTGATTTCGACTCCGTAGATTTACGGAGCGGGCCTCGGGTGACGGACTGGGTGCGGGAGCGTTTTGTTTTCCCGCCATGAAAATTCCTGCTTCCCACCTTCCTTTCGCGTTCACATTGCTGGCGGTTTTGACGCTGGTCACGGGCGATCTCTTCGCTCAGTCCTACCATCCCCGACTCACCAAGATCACCGCCAGGCACGACGTTGCCCAAGTCCTGCCGAACTTCGGCAATGCGGTCGCCGCCAACCATCGCTGGATCGCGGTGGGTGAGCCACGCAATGACGAAGTCGCCGAGGATGCCGGCGCGGTGCATGTCTACGATGCGCGAACCGGTCGCCTCAGGCATCGATTCACAATCCCGGGTGGGGGTGTGCGCGACTACTTTGGCGGGAGCGTGGCTCTCTACGATTCGTGGCTCGCGGTTGGAGCCGAGGATTTCGATGAAGGCAACGTCGATAGTGGGGCCGTCTACGTGTACGACCTGACGACCGGAACTCTCGTTCATACCTTGCGTCCCTCTGGCGGCAATCTGGCCTTCTCTTCGCTGGGGACCAGCGTTGCCATCAACGAACACTACGTGGCCGCTGGCGCCGCCGGGAGAAACACCGGTCGTGGCTCGGTTTTCGTTTTCGATCGGGTTTCCGGCGCTCAGCTTTTCGAGTTGGAAGCGGTCGACGGTTCGGCGGGCGATGTGCTGGGAGACTCCGTGGCGCTTTCGGATCACTTGCTCCTGGCGGGTGCACCGGGAGACGATGCCACCGTTGGAGGTGCCTATCTTTTCGACGCGATGCGGGGCACCGAGATCCGGAAATTCGCAAATCCGGACGGTGGGGTGAACGATCTCTTCGGCACCATGGTCGGTTTCGATGGACGTAGGGCCATCATCGGAGCGGAAAAAGGTGGAGATACCGACAGCGGTCGCGTTTTCACCTGGGATCTCGTGACCATGACTCAGGATCTCGTCATCGATTGTCCTGAAAGCGGTGGGATCAGCTTCTTTGGAAAATGCTTTGCGGCCGAAGGGTCGTTGCTCGCCGTCGGTGCCGAGGGAGCGCTGGGAGCCCGTGGAAGCAGCCAGGGGGCCGTCTACCTCTTTGACCTAGCGCGTGGCACCTTTCTCCAGAAATTGTTTCCCCCCGACGGAAGCAACTCGGCCAGCTTCGGTGGCACGGCCTCGAATTCTGATTTTGGCAACTCGGTGGCCTTCTGCGGAAATGAACTTGTGGTGGGAGCGCCGCAACAGGATGTCGGCGACGTCGATAGTGCCGGTGCGGTCTATCGATTCGAAAACCTGGCGGGGCCGTTGGCGCTCGATCCAATCGCCGGCACGCGTGATTTCGTTCCGGGAGTTTCCGACGACGCCTTCTACGCCAGATTCGGCGATGCCGCCATCAACAGCAACGGCGAAGTGGTCTTCTCATCCGCGCTTGGGGGTGCCGGGGCTTCACGGGGACGCCGTTTCGCGATGGTATCGGATCAGTTCTCAAGGGGCTACGACACGGTCGCGCAATCGGGCGTCACCCCGATCGGTAGCGGCGTTCCGGCTCTGTTCGGCCAAATCCTGAACAATCAGCAGGACCTTTCCCTTTTTACCGCTTTTCTTCGAGGCCCCGGTGTGACTCCGGCGAATCGCCAAGTCTTGCTCGGTTATAATGGAAACACCGCCGCCGTGCCGATGCTTCGGACTGGCGATCTGGAGCCGGTGATCGGTGGAGTCGTTCGCCGCATCGGTGAAGTGGCCCAAGGCCGAATGGAGTTCCAAGGCCAGGTGGCCTGTGTGGATCTCGTGCAGGGATTCAACGGGGTCACTGCGAGCAATGATTCCGGGCTGCTTTTCATCAACGAAGGCGGCGCCGCGACTGAAGCGATTCGGGAAGGCGACGCCTCTCCTCTTCCGGGAGCCGAGGCCTACGGATTTTTGAATCGGGTGGCCTTTCCCGGAGACTACGCGTCCTTCCGAGCCGGGCTCCAGTCGGATCCGACGACCAATCAGGCAATCTTTCGTCATCAGCGCGGCATTGGGACGACGGCGATTGCCCGGAAAGGTGATGCCGCTCCCGGAATCGATGGTGCCGTCTTCTCGACCTTTCTCGGGGAAACCGGGAGCGAAATCTTCTGGACCGCTTTTCGTGCGACGGTGAGAGGCGGTGACGCGACGGCGGTCAGCAACGAGGGCCTCTGGCGGCAACGGACCTCGCAGGTGCCCGAATTGGCAGTGCGTGAGGGGGATCCGGTGCCGGACCTCGATGGAAATGCGGTCTTCGCTCGCTTCGTTCAGTTTTCCATCAATCCCAATGGCGACATTCTCTTCCTCGCCAAGATCCGAGGCACGGGAATCAGTGCGGCCAACGATTGCGCCGTCTTCCTGTCGAAAAGAGGGGAATCTTTGCGCATTCTCCTCCGCGAGGGCGAGGTGGCGCCTGGCTGTGACAATGCCCGAATCGGCGTGATCCAGCGGATGGCGCTTGGCCACTTCGGGAGTTATGCCGTCGTTACCTCCCTGACGCGAGCGCCGCGCGGACGGAATCAGGCGCTCTGGATGGGGAACTACCAGAACTCTTCCGAACCAGAATTGCGGCGTCCGTTTCTCCAGTTGAGGAAGGGCGTGCTGCACAGCAACCTGGTTTCCTCGATCACGAGAACGCGTTCGATCCAGCTTTCCGCGATCGGTTTTGACCGCACAGGAGCCGGCCTCAAGGGGCTGGGTTCGCCGCTCAATTCCCATGGTGAACTCGCGCTCTGCCTGCAATTCGACAATCGCGCGAAGGAACTGATGCGAGGTCAGCCCTGACTGGCGAGATTTTCTTCCAACCACTGGTGAATCCCGGTTCGTCCGGTGTTTGCCTCCCGCGACAGGGTCGGAACCGGAAGCCGACCCTGTCGCTTTTTTGGGCCAATTGGTGCATTCTGAAAAGCAAGAACCGCAGACGGATGGGGGAGAGATCGGAGTCGAAGTATTTGGAAACCATGAAGTGGGGAGGAAGTGAAGGATCGATGATCCAGAGACTGCCCAAACCCCTCTTGGGTAGCCACGAACCTCGATCTCAATCCCCCAATGAATACCCCATCCGTCTCCCGGTCCCACCGGGCCCCTGTCACCTTCTTGATTCGCTACCTGTTTCTGGCGGCGCTACTTATTTCGGCAGGGGTTGCCTCTGCCTTTTCTCCGGATCTCATCAAGCTGCATCCACGTGCTCGCACCGCCCAGGACGGAAATGCCTTCGGCAAATCCGTGGCCATGTCCGATCAACTGATCGTGGTGGGACAGCCGGGTGACGATGATGTGGCCGACAATGCCGGAGCCGTTCATCTCTTCGATACCCGAGGCCGCTACTTGCGCAAACTGGTGGCTCCCGACGGGCTCGCCGACGACGAGTTTGGCGCCAGCGTGGCCATCTGCGGTCGGGTCATCGCGGTGGGTGCGCCCGGCGATGACGAGGCCGGGGCAGAAGCAGGCGCAGTCTACCTGTTCTACACCACCGGTACTTCGAGGCCCTTCGCCAAGGTGATGACGTCGGACGCCGCCGACGGGGATCGATTCGGAACCAGTGTCGCGCTTTCGGCTGATCGTCTACTGGCCGGCGCGATCTCAGACGACAGCGCCGGAGCCGATTTCGGTTCTGCCTATGTTTTCGAGATCGTGAAAGCCGGAATCGGCCTGGCGATTGGCAACGAATTGCAGGAGCTCTCGGCCTCCGATGGAGCCACGGGTGACAGCTTCGGCTTCTCCGTGGATCTGTGTGGTCGCGTGGCTGTCGTCGGCGCTCCGCTGAACGCCACCGGTCAGGGCGCGGCCTATCTCTACGATATCGAGACCGGAGTCGAGTTGGGCAAACTCACCGCAAGTGACGGCGGATCGGGCCATGTTTTCGGTTGGAGCGTTGCCATCGAGAGCGGCCGGGTTCTGGTCGGCGCGCCCGATGCGTTCACCGGGGCTGGTTTTCCTGGAGCTGCCTATCTTTTTGAGGTGAGCGACGGATCGGAAGTAACGAAACTCATTCCCGACGATGGGGTGACCGGCGATCATTTCGGTCGCTCGGTGGCTCTGACCGAGCACCTGGCGCTGGCTGGAGCGCCCGATCATCATCTGGCGATCGGGACGAAAACCGGCTCAGCCTACCTCTACGAACTTCCCGGCGGAACCCAGGTATCGGAACTGCACATTCCCAACGGAGAAGATGACGATCGCATGGGTTCTGCGGTCGCGCTTTGCGGGAATCTCGCGGTGATCGGGATGGATGGTGACGATGACAACGGAAACGATTCGGGGTCAGCCACCATCTTCGATCCGGTCAATGGCAAGCTGCCGATGATGTCGGTGATGAAGACCGGTGACTTTGCTCCCGAAGTGCCGGGCGGACTGTTCAATCGACCGCAGTCGGCCGTGACCGGGCCCCTCGGAGCAACCCTGATCACGGGAACGCTGAAACCGGTGGGAACGAAACTGGGTGGTGGTGGCGATGTGCCTCCGGCTGCTCCAGTTTCCTCTCGCGACACGGGGGCATTTTCCACCATGGCGGGACAGCTCGATCTGCTCCTGAAAAGCCGCGATCAACTGACCGGTGGAGAAACGGTGTCGAAGGTGATGGATCCGATCTTCAACCAGGCCAGCGCCTCGATATTTCAGGGCGTTCTTTCGCGGGGTGCCGGAGTCACGTCGGCGAACAATCGGGTGATTTTTGGCGATGATGGCTTCGGGGTGGCGCCGGTGATCCGGACGGGCACGCCGTTGACGGGCCTGCTCGATTCCGCGATTCAAAAGATCAAGGAAGTGGTGCAACCGAGGGTCAGCCCGACTCCGCAGGTTGGGATTGCCTACACGTTGAAAATGGGGACCGGTTCGACACCGGTGACCCGGGCGAATGACAGTGGCGCTCTCCTCGCCAATCTCGCCGGAGCGTTGACCGATGCCGTGCCTCGGGAAGGTGACCCGATTCCGTTCAGCGGTGGCGCTTTTTTTGGCCAGAATCTCGGACGAGTCTCGGTTTACAGCGCTTCGTCGGTATCAACGGCTGCCTACCAGACGGCGCCGGGCATTCGTCCAGTGATGGCGGTGATGTCCAACTCATCGGGGAATTGGCTGACCTCGTTTTTCCAGAATCATCCCGCGCTCGTGCCGACATTCGGAACCGTCTACGGGGCACTGTTGGGTGAGACGATGAGTTCGTCCGATACCCTCATCTACCGAACGACCCTGAAGGGTACCGGAACCACCGCTCGAAACAACGAAGCCCTGTTCCAGGAATTTTCTGGCGCAGTGGCGCGCAAGGGAGATGAACCGGATCCCAGCGAACCCGGCGTGACCTTCAAGCGCATTCTCCGCTACTGGCCCGGGCCGAACGACCAGGTCATCTTCCTGGCCTCGATCGGGGGACGAGGAGTCTCTGCGGCGAATGATGTGGCGCTTTATCTCTTTCAGGAAAACGGCGAGATCTTTCGTCTCATGCGGGAAGGGGACTACACCTGCGCCTGCGATTGTCCGCGAATTCGCAGCATCACGCGGGTCGATGTTGATCCGGTTGACGGTCGCTACGTGGTCCTCGCTTCATTGGTTTCTTCGCCGAAAACCAACCTCGCCCTCTTTACTGGCGGCACCAATTTTGGCAACGCCACCGATCAGAAGGCACGGCGGTTACCGTCCTTGCGGCTGCGCAAAGGCACCTACTACCAGGCTCGACCCGGTGATGCCGCTCGCATTCTCAGCCTGACTCTCCCCACGACGATGAACGATCGGCTCGGTGCTGGTGGCAAAGGACTCGGCCAGGTGATCAACGAAACCGGCGATCTCACGGTGACGATCAAATTCGATGACCGAACTACCGAGGTGATGACCGGCATGCCGTGATCCCGAGACTGGCGTCTGATGGTGAAATGCGGTAGCGAAGGAGCATGTGTTTTTTCCACTCACTTGCTCCTCGCGCCGCGTCGATCCTCGCTCTGGCAGTCATTGGATTTCTGATCCAAGCCGACGCTAAAGCCGGCGAGGACGGAAAGCCAAACGTTCTCATCTTCTTTGTCGATGACATGGGATGGACAGACCTAGGGTGTTTCGGGAGCGATTTCTACGAGACGCCCAATATCGATCGCCTGGCGGCCGAAGGGGTGAAATTCACCAACGCCTACGCGGCGTGCACGGTTTGCTCGCCTTCACGGGCGGCGTTGCTGACGGGGAAGTATCCGGCGCGGTTGCACGTGACCGATTTCATTCCGGGACACGCGATCGAAAACACACCGCTCAACATTCCCGATTGGACTCAGAAACTGGAACTGAATGAGGTGACGATCGCGGAAATGCTCAAGGAAAAGGGCTATCGCACCGCGCATTTCGGAAAATGGCACCTGACGCCTCGCGACAAGACGAAAGACGTCAACGATGACGGTAGCTACCCGGAATACTATCCGGACAAGCAGGGCTTCGACTACAATTTCGGGGGTTGCGAGCGGGGGGCGCCAGCGAGTTACTATTGGCCCTATGGCCGCGGGAATACTCTTGAGAAGCAAAAGGACAACCACACCTTCGCGACACTGCCGGAAGGTAGCGGAGGCGAAGGCGTTTACCTGACCGATCAGCTGGCCACGGAAGCGGTGAGAATGGTGAAGGAATTCGGCGACGATCCGTTCTTCATCTATTTCCCGTTCTACAATGTGCACACTCCGCTCGAAGGGAGGGCCGATCTGGTGGCGAAGTATGAGAAGAAACTGGCGGCGAATCCGAACGTGCGGCATCACAACGTCCAGTATGCGGCGATGGTCGAGAGTGTCGATGAAGCCATCGGGCGTATCATGACCGCACTGGAAGAGACGGAGGCACTCGATGAGACGTTGATCATTTTCTCATCGGACAACGGCGGGCTGCGTCCGCAGGCGACCACGAATGAGCCGCTGCGGCAGGGGAAAGGATCGATCTACGAAGGCGGTGTTCGCGTGCCGACCATCATTCGTTGGCCGGGCAAGGCGAAGGCGGGCACGGTCAGCGACGAACCGGTGATCACGGTCGATTTTTTCCCTACCATTGCGGAAGCGACTGACTCGGAATTGCCGGGTCTCGTGGATGGCAAGTCCCTGCTGCCTTTACTCGACGATCCGGAAAGCGCGACGCTGGGACGCGAGGCTATTTTCTGGCATTACCCGCACTATCACATGATGGGTGGGATTCCCTACAGTGCGGTTAGGATGGGTGACTGGAAACTCATCGAGCGTCTCGATGAGGGGGCGCCGCTGGAGTTGTATCATCTTTCGGGGGACATCCACGAAGACCACAACCTGGCCGAGTCGGATCCGGATCGGGCGAAGGCGATGCACACTCGTCTCGAAGAGTGGCGGCAATCGGTCGGCGCGCAGATGCCGACGGCGAATTCGGATTATGACGCTTCGAAACCGATCGGGATGAATCGTGGCGGGAAATTCCGCGCCATGGAGGTGGTGCGCGAGTGATCACTGAAAATCCTATTCCTATTCTTCGTCTTCTTCTTATTCCCCTCGGAGAGCGAGTGATGAGTGAATCGTGAGAAGTCAAAGCGGCGTTTTTCTCGCAGGAGGGTGGCGGTCCTTTGCTCGATGAGGAATAGGAATAAGACGAGGAATAGGAATAGGAGGGGAATGAAAAAGGCGCCTCGAGGCCCAGGGGGGTCGAGACGCCTTTTTTAGTTTACCCACACGTGCCGGCTTCGGGGATAGGCCACGTTCCCGTCTCTCAACAGGGCGGGAGCCGCCGGACAGCTTTTGCCTTCCAGTGAAGGCCTGACAGCCGCCATTCAGCTAAAGCCCCCGTTAACGTAGTAACGGTCCGGACCTTTGTTTGCCGAAGTGATCGCACACAGCAGGCGAAATTGGTTTTCGCTTCTTCCGAAAAATTTCAAAGAGCGTTGTCGTGAATCAACGATCCGCGACAGGTCAGGGATTTCAGCGTAAGACGCGTTTTCCGTGCCAATCCTTTCGGACTTCAACGCAACTCTATCGGAAGTTTTTCGCGAAGGGAACCCAGAAGTTTTCCATGGGCCGCATCGATTTCGGCGCTTGCCAACGTGCGGTCGGGTGCCCGGTAGGTGAGCGAATAGGCGAGCGACTTCTTGTCGGCCTCCAGCTTCTCACCACTGGGATCGGTGAAAACATCGAAGAGCGCGAAATCGACCAGCAGCGGTTCGTCGAGCGCGGCGAAGAATTTCTCCACCTCGCCGTTCGGCAGATCGGCGGGCACCAGCATGGCGATGTCGCGGGTGATGGCGGGAAAGCGCGGCAGTTCCTCGAAACGAACGCCCTCGCTCATGACCGAGGCGAGTTTCTTGAGATTAATCTCGGCCACCACGATGGGTGTCGCGATGTCGAGTTCGCGGGCGCGGGCCGGAGGTACAATGCCGGCTAGCCCGAGCTTGATTGGTTTTTTCCCGGCACCGGCTTCAATGCTGACCGCGCCAAGGAGACGTTCGTCTTCGCCATCGACCGGCACCAATGAGACACCGGGAATGAGGTTTTCCAACACGCCACGGAGATCGAAAAGATCGATCGTTGCCGGCTTGTTGTCAGTCCAACTGCGATCGACGCGTCCGCCGGTCATGAGCAGGGCGAGGTGTTCGTGCTCGATCTCGTCGCCTTTCGGCGTGGCGGTGAAAACGCGACCGTTTTCGAACAGACGGAGGTCGAACTGGTCGAAGCGAACGTTGCGCGCCGCCGTGGCAAGCAGGCCGGGGACGAGCCCGGGGCGCAGATAGTCCTGCTCGTCGTTGAGCGGATTCTTCAGCCGGATCGGCGACATGCCGCGATGCGTCGTGGCGCGATCGTCGGCCAGTTGATCACAGGAAATCAGTTTCAGATTCCGCGTTTCGTGAAAACCGATCGCCGCCAGCTTGGTCTGGAGATTGCGGGCGAAATCGTAGGCGGCATCTGCCTTTGAAGACGGCGAGAAACGGGCCACGGTCGAGCCGGGAACGTTGTCGAGTCCGTAGACGCGCGCGACTTCCTCCATCAGGTCGACGGGACGCTCGAGATCGTAGCGGAAACTCGGGATCTTCCAGGTTTCGCCATCGGCTTCCAGTCCCAGCCCGGTGAGAATTCCGGCGATCTTTTCATCGGAAATATCGTGACCGATGAGCCGTCGGCAGGCGTCGTTTTCCAAGACCACCGAAGCGGGTGGGGCCGGCGTTTCCCCGCAGATAACGATCTCGGGATCGGCGGTCCCGCCCGCGAGTTCGAGAATGAGTTTCGTCGCCAGGTCCGAGGCGCCGATCACTTGAGCGGGATCGACGCCACGCTCGAATCGATAGCTCGAGTCCGAATGCAGGTTGAGTCGTCGCGCGGTGCGCCGAATCGCAGTCGGCGTGAAGTAGGCGGCTTCGAGAAGCACATCGGTGGTCGTTTCGGTGACGCCGCTGTCCTCGCCGCCCATCACGCCTCCGATGGCGACCGATTTCTTCGCGTCAGCGATGACGAGGTCGTCCACTTCCAGCGCGTAGGTCTCGCCATCGAGCGCGAGAAATTCCTCACCCGCTTCCGCCTTTCGCACCTCAATGCCGCCGTCCAGCTTCGCGAGATCGAAGGCGTGAAGCGGCTGGCCCATTTCCATGAGCACGTAGTTGGTGATGTCGACGATGTTGTTGATGGGACGCAGGCCGATGCTTTCGAGGCGCTGTTTCAGCCAGGCGGGCGATTCGCCGACCTTCACGCCACGGATCCAACGACCGGTGTAGAACGGACAGCTCTCCGGCGCGGAAATTTGGATTTCATCGTTCGTTGCGGTCTTCGTCGGTGTGTCGCTTTCGGCGTGGTGGGCTTTCCCTTTGAGCGGTTGCTTGGCGAGAGCGGCCAGTTCGCGGGCGACGCCGAGATGGGAGAGGCAGTCGGGACGATTCGGGGTGATTTCGAGTTCGAAAATCGTGTCCCTTTCGAAGAGATCGCGGATCGGAGTGCCGGGCTTGGCGCCGGAATCGAGGATGAGCAGGCCGTCGCTTTTTTCCTCCAGCCCAAGCTCGCTGCCGGAGCAGAGCATGCCGTGGGAATCGACGCCGCGCAGTTTGCCGACCTTGATCTGGAAATCGGGGGTCAACTGGCAACCGGGAAGGGCGAGGGGAACCTTGTCGCCGACCTGGTAATTCTTGGCGCCGCAGACAATCTGGCGTGGATTAGCCGGACCGGAACCGTCGTCGACCTGGCAGACGGAGAGCTTGTCGGCGTCGGGATGTTTTTCCGACGACAGGATTTCTCCCACGACAAGATGGTCGAGATCGACGCCGCGCGTCTGCACGCCCTCCACCTCGATCCCGGCAAAAGTCAGGAGATCATCGAGTTCCTGAATCGAATAGGAGTCGAAATCGACGTGGTCGCGGAGCCAGTTGAGGGAAACATTCATGGGAAAACCCCTTCGAGGGAAAAGGGGGGCACAATTTGCGGCGAACGAGCCGCAAATCAAGGCGGAGAACCGGGAGATGGTGTCTTCGCCCAAGTCAGTGAGCTTCGCTCAGCCCCGACGCGCTCGGATGACCTGGACGATTCCCCACACCAACAACCCGGCACCGACCAGGGCGAGCAGATTTCCGCTGTTGGTTCCGAGGAGGGCCAACTTTCCGCTGAGACCGCCGATGATGAAGACGATGCCGAAAATGATGTTCCACATAGCGCCGCCGATACTGGCAGCCCTACCGGAATCGGCAAGACCAAAATTTAACGAAATTTGGAGAGAATTCCGCCGGCATTCAACCCTGTCAGGTCGCGGACCTGACCCTGTTGGGTCGAGTCTCGCTTGTTTCAGGGGAAGGCCGGAAGGCGATCGACGATAACGGCGGCTCAGTAGTAGAGCGAACCGCGTTCGAGCATCCGCTTTTTCAGTCTCGCTTTCTTGATCATCCTGATCGTGCCGAAGACGATTCCGATGCAGCCGAAACCGAGCAACGGATACTTGGAGAATCCGAGAAAGTCGAGATAACCGGAAAGAGCCACCCCGATCAACAGTATTCCAGAAATGATATTAAACATGGTAATTATAAAATTACCATCCCGCGCTAAGCGTGGCAATCAAAAAAATCAGGCAAACTGCCTGAGGAATCGGATGTCGTTTTCGATCAGCAAACGCAGATCGGGAATGCCATAAGTGATCATGGCGAGGCGATCGAGGCCCATTCCGAAGGCGAATCCGCTGATTTTCTCGGGATCGTAGGCCGCGTCGCCGCGCGTCTGGCCGACGGCGGTGAAGACGTTCGGATCGACCATGCCGCAGCCGGCGATCTCGATCCATTTCGATTCCTTGCCGGTGGCGTGGAATTTCAGATCCACTTCAAAACTTGGTTCGGTGAAAGGAAAGAAGTGGGGACGGAATCGCAGTTCGGTCTCGTTTCCGAACATTTCACGAAAGAAGAATTCGAGGGTTCCCTTGAGGTCGGCGAGGGTGACTTTCTCGTCGACGTAGAGTCCCTCCAACTGGTGGAAAGCGCTCAGGTGAGTGGCGTCGATCTCGTCGCGACGAAAGGCGGAGCCGGGCGCGATGATGCGAATCGGCGGCTTCTCGGTTTCCATGGTGCGAATCTGCACGCTTGATGTGTGGGTCCGGAGCAGCTTGCCGTTTTCGAAATAGAAGGTGTCGCTCTCGTTTCGCGCCGGGTGATCGGCGGGCGTGTTGAGCGCGTCGAAACAGTGCCACTCGGATTCGATCTCGGGACCATCGGCGATGGCGAATCCCATGCGGCGCAGGACGCTCACCGCTTTGTCGAGCACGTGGGAGAGCGGGTGAAGCGAACCTTTTGGCAATGGTCGGCCGGGCAGGGTGGCATCGAGTCCGGCAAAGGCGGCCGCATCACGAGCGGCGGTGAGCCCGGCGATTTTTTCCTCCAGAGCGTCGGTGATGGCGGTGCGAACGTCGTTGAGTTTTTGGCCGACGGCGGGCTTGTCTTCCTTCGAAACATCCCGCATGCCAGCGCTGGCGGCGGTGAGGCGGCCTTTCTTGCCGAGAAATTTCACCCGGACTTCTTCGAGGGCGGCGTCGGAATCGATGCCTGCGATTTCCGCGAGGGCGTCGTTCTGGATCTGGTCGAGTTCTGCGAGCATGGGAAGAGAGGCGGGATTACTGGGGAATGATGAGCGGAAACACGTAGTCGCGATTGTAGCAGCGCACGAAAAGTCGGTCGTCCTTGCGGATCAGGAAATCAGGACCGGAAGCGACCTTCTCCGATTGGAGGATTTCGCCGGTGAACCGGTTGATCACGTAGAGGTAGTCGTCCTCGTCGGTGAATCCGTAGCCGCTGATGACGCTGTCGTCGACGACGAGAAAGTTGCGGCTGTTGGCGACGAGCGGCTCGGATTGCCATATGAGTTTGAGCTCAGTCAGCTCGTAGGCGGCGATGTAACCGGTTTTTCCGCCAACTTCCTTGGCGTAGCCGTTGATGCCGTAGCTGAGGTAGAGCGTGTCATCGACCACCTGGAGCCACTGCACCCGGTAGCGTCCGGTGATCCACGGCGAAAAATCGAGGGCGTGGGTGATCTTGCCCAGCTCCTTGTCGAAAAGCAGCACCTGGTCGCCCTGCGCGTAATCGGCTCCGTAAATGGCGAAGGGCTGATCGCCGCTCAGGCTGGCGGTGACGACGCGGCGACCGTTTGGCAACTGAGCTGGCATGACCTCTGGCAGATCGCCAGCCTGACCGCTGAAGGAATTTGGAACGCTCAGGAAAGGAGATTCAAGTTGGTTCCGCTCCCACCAGGCCTCATCATCGGTGATCTGGTTCTTCTTCTCCGTTTTTGCGGCCAGGTCGAGGCGCACCATTCTGGGTTCGGCCTCTTCGACCGATTTTCCCGGCGCCGGAACCGTGGCGAATTCAGGAATCTCCGCTCCCACGGCCATTCCGACGCAGGCGAAACAGGGGACAACCAGACAGAGGATCGAGAGGAGGCGCAGCGTTTTCATACGGGACAGACGAATCACAAACGAGAAACTGGCAACGAAGGTGAGGGGATCTGTGGGGAAGAAATGAAAAAGCCGGCCTTCGCCTGGGAAGGCGAGTCCGGCTTTTCAACGAATTCGACCGTTTCAGTGAGAATGGGTCGAAAGAAGCGGCTCTGGCGTTACGCGGAAGTCGCCTTGGCGTCGAGGCCGGCTTTCGCCTGTTCGACGATGGCGCCAAAAGCGACGGAATCGTGCACCGCGAGGTCGGCGAGGACCTTGCGATCCAGATCGATACCAGCGGCGGCGAGACCTTCGATGAAGCGCGAGTAGGTCAGGCCCTGCTCACGGCAGGCGGCGCTGATGCGCTGGATCCAGAGACGTCGGAAGTTGCGCTTACGGTTTTTGCGGTCCCGGTAGGCCCAGGTCTGCGCCTTGTAGACGGCGTCCTTGGCGGTGCGGAACAGCTTGGAACGAGAGCCGCGGAAACCCTTGGCTTTCTTCAGGATGCGCTTGCGGCGCTTGCGACTGGCGGGTGCGTTGGTGGCGCGTGGCATTTTCTTTTAACCTCCGAACGAGCTGTTGTTTTCGTTTTCGATCCGCCGACTCACTCGTTCGTTCAGGCGCCGGTGGGCAATCGTCCCGGGATCGGGAAATTGCCGCGCCGCCAGTCGGCTGGGATGCGTGGGGTGTTTGGCGAATTCGACCGGAGTCGTCCGCCGAAACGAGAGTCAAAAAAATCAATCAATCGAAAGGCATTTCTGCCTTCACGCGGGCCTCGTCGCATTTCGCCACGAGCGCAGACTGGCCCAGGTTACGAAGACGCTTGGAGTTCTTGCGGCGGTTCAGGTGGCGTTTGCCCTGTTTCCGACGCAGAATTCTACCGGAACCGGTCACCTTGAAACGTTTGGCGAACGATTTGCGAGTTTTTGCTTTTCCACCTGTGCGAGCCATAGCGGCGGGGAAAGTAGTGGGAATTCTCGATCGTGCAACCCGGTTTTTCGGATTTTCTGGTGAAAAATCGGGGGGCGAATTGGGCCTGCCACCTGGGCATCTATTCCAGCCGAGCTACCAGTACGGAGCGATCACTCATGGTGAGTTGGGTAATGATCCAGTGGTAGAAGAGGGTCGACCCGAGACCGCGATTGCCCGCGCCCGTGCTTTCGAGAACCACGGGGAGCTTGATGCTTTGCAGTGCCACTGTCTTTCCGAAAACGGTCTGGTAGGTGCCTTTTCGCAATCGCAATCGGGGGCGGCTTCGGTTCTCGATGGCAAAGGCACCGGGGATGTAAACCTTGCCCCCATAGAGTGCCTGGTTGGTCGAGGGAGAACAGCCGGTCAGGCTTACCAGCACCGTATAGCCTCCGTATTCCGCCTCGCAATCAACCTGGAGGATGCGGCCAACGCGCGCGCCGCCGGTATCCGGAGCGGTGTCGCCCTCGCGAATCAGGATACGCCAGTCGGAGAGGCTGGCACAGTGGAGCAGCGCGAGGTCGTTGGAAGCATTGACGCCGGGGCCGCGAAGTTTCACCAGCATCAGGGCATCGTCATTGTCGGCGGCGAAATATCGGAGGAAGCGGCTGACCACGACCCCGGAAGGGAGTCCGGGATTGCTGATGCCTTCCTGGCAGATGAGGTTGAATGAGCTTCCCGTGAAAATGGCTTCGTTCTGCGAAGCCGGGACACCTGACAAGGAGCAGCGGTAGAGTTCGTAGCTGTAGTTGAAGGCTTCTCCAAGGAAGGCACGCAGAAGTCCTCCAGCTTCGGCATCGCCCTTTCGCGCCGTCAGAGTGGCGGGGGACGCGGAATAGGGTTTTTCCCACACGGCGGCATTGTCTGCCGGAGTCACCGCATCCCCGGTCAGGGCGGTCACCACGTGCATGTCATCATCATTGCCCCCCAGTCGGGAGTAGACCTGACCGAAATTCACATCCATCAACGGTGTCAGGGTGCCCTCGATGATGCTGCCGAGAATGCTGAAGGGAGTGGGATCGAAGCCCACGGCGCAGGAGTTGCCGGCCGCATTGACGGTGGTTGATCCCGATTTCAGGGTTGAGAACAGCGAAGATCGCCCAACTTCGTTGTTCCCCAGCGGCGGACCCATCGCGGCGAGCTTCTGACCGGTGAATCCGCCTGTATTGAGCTCGTCGCCTTCCTGAAACAGGATCGACAGGGTCGTGCCATCGTCGCAGACAACCGCTTCGTTGTTTCCTCCATTGATGCCGGTGCCGGTTCCCTGGATCTTGAAGAGGAGTTCGCTGCTGCTGTAGAGATCGACGGGATCAGAGATACGGTTGACCTTCAGGGGGCCGAGAGTATCACCGGTTCGCATCCGCAGGATCCAGGCATTTCCCCATTCCGCGAAGAGGCCGACATTCTGTCCTCGAGGCGCGCCGGGTCCGGCGAGATTCGCCAGCACGATGGGGCCGACGGTATTTCTCAGCTGGAGCTTGGGAAAGGAGCGGAAGGTGGCATCGGCAATGCCGGGTACCGTGTCCCCCTTTTGGGCGTAGACCCGTGACACGATGCCCGAAAGCGGCAGGGACAGCATGGGCCGGAGGTAGGCCGAACCTGCGGCCTGGCCTGGAAGATCCATCGAGCCGGGGGCGCCAACGAGCAGGGACTTTCCGGTGCAGGCGAGGGCCGACCCGTATTCATCACCGTCGCTCGGATCGCTGGCCTCCAATTCACCGAGAAATGCGTCGTTCTGGAAAACGTAGACCGATCCGTTGTCGATGAACCCGTGGTTGGCTCCCGGTGCGCCAACGAAGGCGGTCCGGCAATGGAGAGTCACTGACTCGCCGAATCGATCGTCCGTGTAGCCGTTGTCGGCGACCAACTTGTGTTCTTCGTTCCCGTTTTCGGTGAGAAAAACGTAGGCGGCGCCGCTGGTGAAAGGGGAGACCACGGCCAGGGGGGCTCCTACCAGGGCGCGGTCTCCCTGTATGTCCACCGCCCAGCCGAATCGATCACCGGCGACCCCGTCGCTGGCGATGCTCTTGTCCAGCTGATCTCCGGTCAGGGCGTTCAGAAAATAGACGGCACCGGTTTGCGAAGTTCGTCCCGGGGCGCCCACGAGCAGCGTCTCGTCGCTCAGGGAAACCGACACCCCGAAGCCGTCTCCACCAATGGTTTCTCCAACCGCTCCGTGGAAGAGCGTGGTGAAGGTTTTGGCCTTGGGATCGATTCGCACCGTCGTCACCGCCCCTCCGTTCACAACGGCATGGTCATCGGACGGGGCGCCGATCACGGCGAGGGTTCCCTCCAGGTCGACGGTCTGTCCGAAAAACGAGTTCACCTCCGCCGCGGACGATGGAATTTTCATCAGCTCACGACCGTTCCGGACGTCGAATACATAGGCGGAGCCCATGCCGGCGTCATCCTTGGGGGCACCGATGAGAACGTAATTTCCACTGATGGCGACGGCGGCGCCGAAATTGGCTCCCGTTTCCGGATCCGAGGGACGCAGTGTGCGCAGTCTTCGGCCGTCGCGGACACGGAATACATGGACCGCCCCCGCTTCGTTCTCCAATTCGCTGTCTTCAGGATTGCCAGCGACGGAAAAGGTCTCGGTGGCCGCCACGGATCGACCGAAGTGATGGCCGGCTCCCGAGCCGCTCACCGGACCATTCAGCCGCAAAACTGTCGGGTCGCTGGCGGCGACGTTTGAAATCAGGAAAGTGATCAACAGCCAGTTGCCAAAAGCGAGTGTTCTCATGGTGATGAATGATAGAGAAGCTCCTTTGATTTCACAATCGGATCATCACCTCCATCGCGTGTTTCCACGGGACATTTCGGATCGGCCTCGGTATCAGGGAATTCCACCGTTTTGCATTGTGCGAGGCCCGGCGACAAACCCACGCTTTCCTGCCGAAAATGCTGGTAAGACTCATTGAATTGAACAAGACTCCGGGACGTTTGTTCACCTGCGGAAACAGGTGGGAAGAGGGTCACGGGTTTCTGCCCCTACAAGAACCGGTAGCGGCAGAACCTCGTGACTCATGAAATATTCCTTCCTGCCTAATCACCTGTCTTCGCCCTGCGGCGTGTTTCACTTTCTTGGCAATCTTCGACGGTCGCTGAGTGCGGTGGTCCTGACATGCCTCGTGGCCTTCGGTCTGGTCGGGTCGACCACGCTCACCGCCTTCGAACCCACCGTTACCAAGCTTCACCGACCCGGAGGAGGAGATTTCGCGGGCGACAATGCTGGCACCGCGACCGCGATGTCGGATCGCTACCTGCTCTCGGGATCGCCTTTCAGCGACGAGGTCGCTGAAAACGCGGGTTCGGTCCAGGTCTTCGATGCGCGCACCGGTCGCTACCTGCGCACCCTGACCGCCAGCGACGGTGCCGCCGATGACAAATTCGGCTACGGCGTCGCCATCTGCGGCAATCTCGCCGTCGTGGGTGCGTACGGGGCCGACGCTACCGGGCCCGAATCGGGAGCCGCCTACGTATTCGACCTCCGCAACGGTCGACAGATCTCAAAGTTGCTGCCCGATTCCGGCTCCAGCGACAACTACTTCGCCTACGCCGTGGCCATCAGTGGGGAGACCGTGCTCTGCGGAGCGCCCAACGACGATGAACAGGCCATCGACGCCGGCGCTGTTTATGTTTACAACGCCCGCACCGGCGAGCTCATCGACAAACTCTTCGCCGCGGACGCTTCGACAACCGCCTTATTTGGCGAAGGCGTCGCCATCTGCGGAGACATCGCCGTGATCGGAGCCGATGGAGAAGACAGTGGATTCTCCGATTCCGGGGCGCTCTATGTCTTCGACCTCTCCACGGGACAGCAGGCCAGCAAGATCAAGGCAACCTTCCCCTCGGCCGATGACTATTTCGGGTGGCCGGTCCGGCTTTCGGACAAATATGCCATCGTAGGCGCCATCGGAGCAGACGGCGCGGCCGCCGGTTCCGGAGTGGTCTACGTCGTCGATATCGTGAACGGCTCCGTGCAGTCCGGGCTGGAACCATTCAGCTACGATACCAGCGACGGGTTTGGTTGGGATGTCGCCATCGATGGAAATCTCGCCCTGGTCGGGTCCTGGCGGTCCGATCTCGATGGCAATGATGCCGGAGCCGCCTACCTGTTCGATATTTCTACGGGTAATCGCCTGGCTCGCTTGTCTCCGCCGGATGCCGCCGACGATCAGCTCTTCGGGTCCGCCGTCGCGTTGTGCGGAAATCGTGCGGCAGTCGGAGCCCTCTGGGACGGCGATCTCGCCCCGGAAGCCGGGGCCGTTTATCTCTACCGCAATTTCTCCGGTCCTTTGCCGCTGGAGACGGTGACTCGAAAAGGAGATTTCGCCCCCAAATCGATCGGTTCAGACTTCACCAATTTCCGCGATCTGTTCATCAACGATCTCGGCGAAACCGCTTTCTTCGCCACCGCCACGCGGGGCGTCAACGGCGTCTGGACGGAAAACTCCGGCTCCCTCGACACCCGAACCCGCAGCGGACAGAACCTGACTCCGCTCGGTGCGAATTTCGACGGCACCAGCATTGCCAAGATGTTCACCCCCATCGCCGAGCATCCCGGTTTCTCGGTGGCCCAAGCCATCATTCGGGGCCCCGGCGTCAACGGGACCAACAATCGCGTCGTTCTCGGCGCGTATGGCGACATGAACTCGCCCCTGCTCCGAACGGGCGAAGAAATCTTCGAACTGAGCAATGCCAAATTCCAGCGTTTCACCGAGGTGGTTCAGAATTCCGTCAGTCCCAACATCGCCGCCACCTATCAGCTGAGAAAAGGGAACGGAGTCACTGCCGCCAACGACACTGGAGTCTTCGCGGTCGATGAATACGGGATTCCTCTCGAAGACGTCGATCCTGCTGGCGAACGAAACCGGGAAGGAAACGCGATCCCCGGGGCCTTCGTCGATTACTATGGCCAATTCTTCGGACGGGTCTGCTACGCCAACAGCGCCTTCTTCTGCTTCCCTGCCTACTACCTGGAAGCCGGAGAAGGGCCGGCAAAACAAGGCTTCTTCTACGACTCGGAATCTGAAGGTCCGGGGGATGTCGCCCGGCAAGGTGACGAGCCTGACGATGTTCCCGGTGCTGAATTCCGCACCTTTCTCGGCGAGACCATTCAGACCGAAAGGACGGTCTATCGGGCGCGTATCGTGGGGGATGGCATCAAGGGGAATAACAACGAGGGGATATGGAGTGAGTTGGGATTCCTGGCATTGCGAAAAGGCCAGGAGCCCGATCCGGCCAACGAACCCGGCGTGGTCGTGAACCGCTTCCTCGGTTTTTGGGATTTGGACGACAGCCACACCTGTCTGATCCTGGCCAAGCTTCGCGGTCCGGGAGTCAATGCCCGCAACGATTGCGCACTTTTCCATATATCGAATAATGGTTCCTCCATCCAGCAACTCGTTCGCGAAGGCGACGAGGTCTGCGGCTGCGATTGCCCGAAACTCGGAACGATCCAGCGAGTCGATGTCGATACCGCCAGTGGCAACTATGTGGTGCTGGCATCACTGGTCGGATCGCCGGCGACCAATCAGGGCATTTTGTTGGGCAACGTGAAGACGCCGGGCATGGGTGAAGAAATCCTGCGGAAACCTTTCATTCAATTCCGCAAAGGCACCTCGTACCAGGCAACCGGCGGAGACACGACCGCGATCCGGAGCTTCCTTCTTCCGCAGACGACGGATCGGACCGGAGCGGGCGCCAAGGGGCTGGGACAAGTCATCAACTTTTACGGTTCGATCGCCGTCTGCATCCAGTTCAACGATCGCGCCAAGCAGGTCATGAAGATTCCTGTGATCCCCTGAGACCGATTCATCGAACCTGATGAGATTCTCGGCTTAACAGGGTTGGGTCGGGAACTCAACCCTGTTGCTTCTCATTCAACCCTGTCGGGTCCGCGACCTGACAGGGTTGAATTTTTTTTTCCCAACAAGCATCAGCGAAACTCACCCGACCAGTTCCTTGATCGGCTTGCCGAAGGGCAGGATCTGGGTGGGAAGACCCTCGAGGTTGGTGAGGTAGTGTTGGTAGTCGATCCCGAGGTGCTGGTAGACCGTGGCCCAGAGATCGTTGGGCGTCATGACACGCTCGACCGGATGCTCACCCTTGGCATTGGTGGCTCCGATGACCTGGCCCATGTTCATGCCGCCGCCCGAAACCAGGATCGACATCGCCTGGGGCCAGTGATCGCGCCCGGGCTGCATGACGCCGGACTTGGTGCCGCGCTGCGTGTTGATCTTCGGGGTGTGGCCGAAATCGCTGCCGACCACGAGAAGCGTTTTTTCGTCCAGGCCGCGCTGGTAAAGATCCTCGATCAACGCGGTGAGGGCCTGGTCGTAGACGGGCGCGCGCCACTTCGTGTCCTCGAAGATGTGGCAGTTCACCGCGTGGGAGTCCCAGTTGTAGGCGCAGTTGTCCGGGATCGGTTTGCCGGGATAGGGATTCTCCCACACCAGGGTGACGAAGCGGCTGCCCGCCTCGACGAGCCGCCGGGCCATGAGGGCGCGTTGGCCGTAGGCATGCATGCCGTAGCGATCACGGGTTTTCTGATCTTCTCTGGTAAGGTCGAAGGCATCCCGGACCTCGTCGCTGGTGAGCATCTCGAGCGCCTGGCGATTGAACGAATCCATCGCGTCCATGGTGCCGCTCCTGTCGAGATCGCGCTTCAGCCGGTCCATCCCGCCGAGCATGGCGAGCCGGTCTTCGATGCGCGTTTCCATCTCGTTTCTCACCCCGATGTTCTGAACCTGGAAATCGGCTTCGCTGGGATTGCCGGCCACGATGAAGGGGCTCGATGCCGCGCCCAACCAGGCGGGTCCCATGGCGAAAGTATCGATGCCGCTGCGTCCGCTATCGACGCAGGATACGCAGGCCGGCATCCCGGAATTGCCCTGATTCTTCTGGTGACCGAGCACCTCTTTCACGATGCTGGTGATGGCCGGGGCATCATTGATCGTGCCGGTCGGCGTCTTGGGAATGCGCCCGGTCATCATCCGTTTGTGGGCGCCGCCGTGGTCGGCGAATTCGTGGTGGATGGAGCGGATGAGGGTGAATTTGTCGGCGATCTTCGCGTGCAACGGGAGCAGTTCGCAGACCTCGATCCCTTTCACGTTGGTCTTGATGGGCCGGAAATCGCCACGGTATTCCGCCGGAGCTTCCGGCTTCATGTCGTAGGTTTCCATGTGGGGCAGGCCACCGGGCAACCAGATGAAAATGACCGAGGTTTCCTTGTCCACAAAGCCGGGCGATCCCTCCTTGGCGGCTGCCTGGTAACGCAGGAAATCGCTCAGCCCGAGCCCGAGCACGCTGAGGCCGCCGGCCTGGAGAAACGAGCGCCGCTTCATCGGACCGGCGCAACGCGAGAGAGAAGACTTGATGGGATCCATGGCGAGTATCCGGATACCGGCAAGTCTCGGTTACGAGTCCGGAAAAACCCAAGCGTTTCCTGACCGAGATCGCGCCATGCCCCGGAGGCAACGTCCACTCAGGATTCGTATTCTTCCATCCCCGCGCAGGTGCAGACGAGGTGGCGGTCGCCGTAGACGTTGTCGATGCGGCTGACGGGGGGCCAGAATTTTCTCTCGCGGACCCAGGGGAGTGGGTAGGCGGCCTGCTCGCGGGAATAGGGGCGATCCCAGGTGTCGGAAAGCAGCGTCTCGGCGGGGTGGGGAGCGTGCTTGAGCGGATTGTTTTCGGGATCAAACTCGCCGTCGATGACCTTTTGAATCTCGCCGCGGATGGCGATCATGGCGTCGCAAAAGCGATCGAGCTCGGCGAGGGATTCGCTCTCGGTGGGCTCGATCATGAGCGTGCCGGGAACCGGCCACGACATGGTTGGAGCGTGGAAACCGTAGTCGATGAGGCGTTTGGCGACATCTTCGACATCGATGCCGGACTCGGCTTTGAGCGGGCGCAGGTCGATGATGCACTCGTGCGCGACGAGGCCTTTCTTGCCCCGGTAAAGCACCGGGAAATGCGGCTGGAGCCGGTGGGCGATGTAGTTGGCGTTGAGGATCGCGATCTTGGTGGATTCGGTCAGGCCGTCGGCTCCCATCATGCGGATATACATCCAGGAAATGGTAAGAATCGAGGCGCTCCCAAGCGGCGCGGCGGATACGGCGCCGACACCTTTGCCGGGCAGAAACGGCGCGAGATGCTCTGCGACACCGATCGGACCGACTCCCGGACCTCCGCCGCCGTGCGGAATGCAGAAGGTCTTGTGGAGATTGAGGTGGCAGACATCAGCGCCGATGGCGCCGGGCGAACAGAGACCGACCTGGGCGTTCATGTTGGCGCCGTCCATGTAAACCTGGCCGCCGTGCTGATGAATGATCTCGCAGATTTCGGCGACGGATTCTTCGAAAACTCCGTGCGTCGATGGATAAGTGATCATCAGCGCACCCAGCGTCTCAGCATGCTGGGACGCTTTGGCGCGAATGTCATCGACATCGATGTTGCCATTCTCGTCGCACTTCACCGGGACCACCTGGAAGCCGGCCATCACGGCGCTGGCGGGATTGGTGCCGTGGGCCGAAGTCGGGATGAGGCAGGCGGTGCGATCGGGATTGCCGTTGGTCTTGTGAAATTCGCGAATGGCGAGAAGGCCGGCGTATTCGCCCTGCGAACCCGCGTTGGGCTGAAGGCTGACGGCATGAAACCCGGTGATCTCCGCGAGCCAGTTCTCAAGTTGCGCGGCCATCTCGGCATAACCTTGGACCTGGTCCGCGGGAGCGAAGGGATGCAGGCCGTTCACGGTTTTCCAACTCAGTGGCATCATTTCCGCGGTGGCATTGAGCTTCATGGTGCAGGACCCGAGTGGGATCATGCTGGCATTCAAGGCGATGTCCCGGCTCTCGAGTCGGTGGATGTAGCGAAGCATCTCCGTCTCGGTGTGGTAGGAATTGAAGACGGAGTGAGTGAGGAAATCGGAAGTGCGGCGGAGATTTTCGGGTATTTCGACCTTCTTTTTTCGATAGTCGTTTTTTCCAACCTCCTCGTGCAGTTCGTCGAAGAGGGCATTGGCAATTTCGTTGGAATGATCCCCCTGGTTTTCTCCAAAACTGAAACTCAGCATTCCATTGTCATGTTGGCGGCAAATCGCGCCGACCGCCTGGCATTTTCTGAGCATGTCAGCTTTCTGCTCAGGCGAAACCTGAGCAATGAAAGCGCCAAATTTTCTGTCAAAGTCGACATCGATTCGATGATCCTCCAGCAGGCTTGCCCAATATCCTGTCAGGGACTGAAGATCCTCGGCAATGCGCTTCAACCGCTCCGGCCCGTGATACACGGCATAAAAACCCGCCATCACCGCGAGCAGAACTTGGGCGGTGCAAATGTTCGACGTCGCCTTTTCGCGGCGGATGTGTTGCTCGCGGGTCTGCAGGCTGAGTCGGTAGGCGGGACGTCCGTCCGCATCCTTGGAGACACCGACGAGGCGTCCGGGCAGTCGGCGTTTGTGGGCGTCGGTGCAGCTCATGAAGGCGGCGTGAGGACCGCCGAATCCGAGGGGAACGCCAAATCGTTGCGCGCTGCCGACGACGATGTCGGCGCCCCATTCGCCGGGCGGTTTGAGCAGGCAGCAGGCGAGCAGATCGGTGGCGACCACGGCGAGTCCACCCGCGGCGTGCGCGCGCTCGACGACTTCGGCGTAGTCCTCGACCGCTCCATCGGTCGCGGGATATTGGAGCAGCACGCCGATGAATTCGTCGCACTTGATCGCGAAATCGAAGGCGAACTCATCCCCGATCTCCAGCGCGATCCCGATCGGCTCGGCGCGAGTTTTCAGGACGTCGATGGTCTGGGGATGACAACGATCGCTGACGAAAAAAGTCGTGCCTTTCACCCGGGCCGCGGCGCACATCGTCATCGCCTCGGCGGCGGCGGTGCCTTCGTCGAGCAACGAGGCATTGGCCACCGGCATGGCGGTGAGATCGCAGACCATGGTCTGGAAATTCAAAAGCGCCTCGAGTCGTCCCTGGGCGATCTCGGCCTGGTAGGGGGTGTAGGCGGTGTACCAGCCGGGATTCTCGAGCACGTTCCGCTGGATCACCGGCGGGACGATGGTGTCGTAGTAGCCCTGGCCGATGAAACTCTGCCGCACCTCGTTTTTCGCCATGATGGCCTCGAGTTCGGCGAGCGCCTCGGATTCGGAGAGGGCGGCGGGAAGGTTGAGCTTTTCCCGCGACCGAATGCTCTCGGGAACGACCGAGTCGATGAGCGCGTCGACCGAATCGTGACCGATCGCTTTGGCGACTTCCTCGGCTTCGTCGGGAGAGAGACCGAGGTGGCGACGGGCGAAATCGTGACAGTCGTGTGTGGCGTCAGCCGACATGCCCACGATACGCCTCCGCGTCCATGAGTGATTCCAGTTCGCCCGGGTCGCTGACCTTGATCTTGAAAATCCAGCCGTCGCCGTAGGGATCGTTGTTCACGGCGGCGGGATCTTCACCCACTGCTTCGTTGATCTCGACGATCTCACCGGAAACGGGCGAGTAAATATCGTTGGCGGCCTTGACCGATTCGATCACCGCGATGGCGTCGCCCTTGGAAACCGTGGCGCCGACCTTGGGCAGTTCGAGGTAGACCACATCGGTCAGTTCCTCCTGGGCGTGATCCGAGATTCCGACCGGGGCGGCATCGGGGTTGGTGGGATCGATCCATTCGTGGGAATCGGCGTAGCGGAGGTGGTCGGGAATCTGGCTCATGGCGGACGTGTCACCATGAGCTGGATTCGGGCCGGGAATCAATCGGAATTCCAAATTCCCGCGCGGAAACGCGTGTCATGATCCGGTCAAGGCCTGGCCTGGGATCATGGGACGAGTTTGATTTCGATCCTCCGGTTCTCCGGCTGGTTGAAGCCATCGACCAGCGGTTGGGAGCTGCCGAAACCCACGGCAGTGATGCGATTCTCGTCGATCCCCTGGGAAATCAGGTAATTCCTGGCAGCGTTCGCCCGGTTCTCCGAGAGCGTCATGTCGATGGCGATGTCCTCGGAGACGTGACCTTCGATGGAAATGTTCTGATCCGGATTTTCGGTCAGATATTGCACCACCTTGTCCAACTCCGCTTTTACCCCACTCGTGAGTTTCGAAGAAAGCGTGGGAAAATTGAACGGAGCGAGGCCCAGTGTTTCGTTCAGGAGGGGAGTGGTATCGGTGGTTCCATCGTCGGCGGCCGCGGCAGCTGTCTTTGCGGCGGCGGCGGTCGTTCCGTCCAAGGTCGTTTCATCAGCGGTAGTTTCGTCCACGATCATGCTGTCGGCGGCCGTTCCACTGGGGTTGGTTCCGCCGGTGGTCGTTCCACTGGTCGTGGATCCGCCGGTCGTGGTTCCACCAGTGATCAATCCGTTGGTGGTGGTTCCGCCGGAGGTGGTTCCTGCGCTCAAAAAGACGGTGGTAGGTCCGCCGAAGATCCGGGAAAGGGAGTCCGAAGAGTAACCGTACAAGAGAGTTGCGAGATCCAAGCTGTAATCCGCATAGTTTTCCGAGGGATTACCGCTTTCAGCAGCGATCTGCGCGGAGAGCGACTCGGGAGTTATTTGGCCCGACGCCTCATCAACCAGAGCAAACAGGATCACTGCCGCGCCCATGAGGACAAATTTCGAGAACCACGCATTCATCAGGATTGCAATTATTTTTCATAAAAAACTGCAATTTTTATAAATTGTCAAATTACCGAGTAAAATTTTCCGAAAAAATTTCTCCGATTGGTTTCAAAATTGAGAATTCGGAGCCTTGGCCTCGCGCCAGCTTCTTCAAAGAAAAGGTTTCCGGATTACTTCGGCCCGAAAGCGGCGGCCTCGTATCTCCAGTTCCAGTTGGGTGCCAATCTTGGCCGAGGAGGCCGGTAGATAGGCCATTCCGATTCCGATTCCGAGACATGGCGACAGGGAACCGCTCGACAGCTCGCCGACAGCCTTTTCAGCGCCCGGCAAAAAAACGAGATAGCCGTGCCGCGGCGGCGGACCCTTTTCAACCAGGCGCAGGGCCGCCAATCTCGTTGGAGGGCCGGCGTCCTTCTGCGCCATCAGTATGTCACGCCCCACGAACCCATCCGGCTTTTCCAATTTGCAGAAAAACCCGAGTCCGGCTTCGAGCGGAGTGTGGTCCGGATCGAGGTCCGAGCCATTCAGCGGGTAGCATTTTTCCAATCGCAGAGTGTCGCGGGCGCCCAGGCCGCAGGGAGTCGCTCCCGCGTCGAGCGCAGCGCGGAACCACGCCGCGATTGCCTCCACCGGAGCGAAAAGCTCGAAACCGTCTTCGCCCGTGTAGCCGGTCCGGCAGAGTATCACGCCACCGGGCGACGCTTCCACGATCCCGTTTCGCGGCGGCAGCGAGGGCAGATCGCCCCGCATCTTTTCCCAGGAGGCGACGGAATCCGGTCCCTGGATCGCGAGGCCGCCGTAGAGGGGGCTGGCATCGGCGAAGGAAATCTCGTCGGCGATCCGCGATTGGAGCCAGTCGCGATCCTCGGGGATTTTCGCGGCATTGACCACCATCAGGAACCGCTCCTCCGCCAGGCGGTAGAGAATGAGATCGTCGATCACGCCGCCGCGTTCGTTCAGCATCAGCGTGTATTGACCCTCGCCAATCGCGAGCGTGGACACGTCGTTCGTCAGCAGCCCGTTGAGCCAGCTGGCCGCGCCGCCGCCCTCGACAAAAAACTGCCCCATGTGGGAAATGTCGAAGACGCCGACACTTTCACGCACCGCCCGGTGTTCCGGGAGGATGCCCGCATACTGGATCGGCATGTTCCAGCCCGCGAAGGGCGCGAACCGGGCTCCGAGTTTTTCGTGTTCGCTCGCCAGGGGCGACGATTTGGGCGCGGTGGTGTCGTCCGACATGCTCCCTCTCCTTTGCGGCGCGCGAGGGCCGTTGTCAATGAGGCGTCCGTGTCATGCGGGAGCGGAAACCTCGCCCCCTTGTTCCGGGAGCGGGGCGTGCTAGAGTGGGCGGGCGCCCGGCCCACGGGCGTGCCTTGCGTTTTCGCTTTTCAAAATCCCGATCATGTCATTCACCCGATCCGGCTCCCGCGTTCTCGACAGTCTCGAGCGACGATTCGGCGGCCTCGCCATCCATGGATTGCTGCGTTGGATCGGTGGATTCCAGTTGCTCGTCTGGCTGTTGATGCGGGCGGTCCCGGAATACAGCCTGTGGATCGATTACCATCCCGCCAAGATTTTCGATGGCGAGGTCTGGCGCCTTTTCAGTTTCGTCTTCTTTCCGCGAACCAACAGTTTCCTGCTCATCATCATCGCGGTGATGTTTCTCTGGTTCATCAGCGACAGCCTGGAAAATGCTTGGGGCACCTTTCGGCTCAATGTCTACGTCATCGCGACGGTTATCTTCCTCAGCCTGGCTTCGCTCAATCCGCTATTGGCTCACTACGGGGATCTTCAACTTTCGAACGGCGATGTCGTCAAGGTCTGGGCCTACAGTGGCATTTTGAATGTCATCTTCTACTCCGCGGTTTTTCTCGCTTTCGCGTCCGAGTTTCCCGAGCAGTCGATCCTGCTGTTTTTCATCATTCCGATCAAAGTCAAGTGGCTCGGCATCGCCAATGGCGTGCTCCTGCTGGTCATGATCTGGAGCGGTTTCACCTGGTTGATCGCGATTCCCGGCATGCTGCCCTTCCTGCTTGTTTTTGCCCCGAGATTTTTTGGAGAAGTGCAGAATCGGAGCAGCGCCGCCGTGAGACGGCAGAAGTTCAAAGCCAAAGTGGAGGAGAGCGAAGACGATGCCTTTCACACCTGCGCGTCCTGCGGCATCACCGACGCCAAGGATCCGGAAATGGAATTCCGCGTTACCGCCGATGGCGAGGAATACTGCGCCGACTGTCTCGCCGCCGCCGCGTCGCAGAAAAAATCCGGAGCGCAATGAAATGAACCGGTTCGCCCGCAGTCGGTGTCGTGGTGGCGGGGTGGCGCTGGCGGCCACCCTGATTTTCCCGGGGCTGTTGCTGGGTTTTGACACCGCAAAGCTCGGGGCGATCGATGACGAAATCGACGCCTCGATCGCCCGCGGTGAGATTCCCGGCGCCGTGTTCCGGCTCGAACGCGAAGGCGAGATCTACGAGAAAGCCTATGGCAATCGAGCCCTCGTGCCGGAACGCGAGGCCATGTCGGTCGATACCATTTTCGACGCGGCTTCCCTGACCAAGGTGCTGGCCACGGCACCTTCGATTTCGTTGCTGGTCGATCGGGGACTCGTCGATCTCGATGGAAAGATCATCGACCTACTCCCCGAGTTCGCGCCGATACCGGAACTGCGTCCGCTCTTTCGCCACAAGTTCGACACCAGCGCCGACACGAAGTCGAACCGCGCGGCGGTGACCGTTCGCCAATTGCTGACCCACACCTCGGGTCTGCCGCCGTCCATCTCGATTCAGTCCGAACTTTGGTGGGGCCACGAGAATGGTGTCCGCCGTTGCCTGACTACGCCCCTGATCGCCAGGCCGGGCACGGTTTTCCGCTATTCCGACGTGAACTACATCCTGCTCGGCGAGATCGTCCGGCGGGTTTCCGGGAGTCCGCTCAACGAATTCGCCGCCGACGAGATCTTCGCGCCGCTGGGAATGACCGATACCGGCTTTCTCCCGGCGCCGGAGACGGTTTCGCGGATTGCGCCCACCGAGGCCTTCGGCGCCTACGGCGTGCTGCGCGGAGAGGTGCACGACCCGGTTTCGCGGCGGATGCAGGGCGTCGCCGGACATGCCGGCCTGTTCACCACGGCGAAGGATGTGGCTTCATTTGCGCGGGCGTTTCTCGACGAGGAAAACCCGGTGTTTCGTCCCGAGCTGGCGTCACGCATGACGCATCCGCAGCAGCCCGCCGGAATCTCCGCGAAACGCGGTCTCGGCTGGGACATCGACTCGCCGTTTTCCTACCAGCGCGGCGAGAATTTCCCCCTCGACGGCTTCGGTCATACCGGATGGACCGGCACCTCGGTCTGGGTCGATCGCGGTTCGAAAACGGTCGTCGTCCTCATGGCGAATCGGAATCATCCCACCGAGGACGGTCGTATCAAGCCGCTGCGAATCCGTGTCGGCACCCTCGCCGCTGAGGCCGTCGGCATCACCACGAAACGCCCTGCCACCGCATTCAACCCTGTCAGGTCGCGGACTCAACAGGGTAGGATGCAAACGGCCGCGGGCGATCCCGAATCGAGCCCGATCGTGGAGAACGGGATCGACGTGCTGGCGGCGGAGGATTTCGCCACGCTGGCCGGACGAAAAGTCGGGCTGATCACCAATCACACCGGCATCGACCGCCATCGCCGCGCCACCATCGATCTGCTCCACGAGTCGCCCAAGGTCGAGCTGCGGGCCATTTTCGCGCCCGAGCACGGCATTCGCGGAAAGCTCGATCAGGCAAACATTGATGACGAGACGGACGCCAAGACCGGCCTGCCGATCTTCAGTCTCTACCAGTCCGAGGACAAGAAACCGACCGCCGTGCAGCTGGCCGGCCTCGACACGCTGGTGTTCGATATCCAGGACATCGGTTGTCGTTTCTACACCTACATTTCCACGATGGGAAACGCGATGGAAGCCGCCTCGGAGCACGGGTTGCGCTTCGTGGTGCTCGACCGGGTCAATCCCATTGGCGGCGATCGGGTGGACGGTCCCGTTCGCCTGGGCGAGGAGACTTTCACCGCCTGGCACGAGATCCCGGTTCAGCATGGCATGACGGTGGGTGAGCTGGCTCGCTTGTTCGACCGGGAGAGAAAACTGGGCCTCGACCTGGTGGTCGTTCCAGTTCGTGGCTGGTCGCGGGAAATGCGATTCGACGAAACCGGGTTGCCGTGGGTGAATCCGTCGCCCAACATGCGCAACCTCACCCAGGCGATCCTGTATCCCGGCGTGGGACTGCTGGAGTTCTGCGCGCTCTCGGTGGGGCGGGGGACCGACACGCCTTTCGAGATCGTCGGCGCGCCCTGCATCGACGACGACGTCGAACTGGCGGCTGACCTGAATCGGGAAAAACTGCCGGGCATCCGATTCGTCCCGATCCGTTTCACGCCGGAGGCGTCGAAGTTCGAGAACGAGGAATGCGGCGGCGTGCGGCTGGTGCTGGTCGATCGCGATTCGGTTCGTCCGCTCGACGTGGGCCTGACGCTGGCGAAGGTGCTGCTTCGGCGCTATGGCGACGGCGCGCTGCGATTCCGCGAGAATTTTCCCACCCTGCTGAAACATCCGCCGACGCTGGACGCGGTGACGGAGAATCGGTCCCTCGAAGAAATCCGGGCCGGCTGGGAACCGCGTTTGGGTGAATTTCAGGGACGGAGGACCGGGGTTTTGTTATACCGATAGACGATCGAGAACCTTGTCCCTCTTCGGGAAACGCAAAAATGAAACGGGTCAAGCTGGTTCGTATCTTTGCCGTGACCGCAATCGTCTATGTGGCGGGCTACATCGCTTTCCGATTGGACGGAACGCTGGTGCATTTCGAGATTCGAGCCGTTGAGAAAAAGGGACATGAAATTCGCGTGCCCGTGGATGGTTTCACTGAGGTTGCCGAAGAAATGGCCGAAGAATCGGGAAATCCCGGCTTGATCGGGTATGCGGCTTGGCCATCAATCTGCAATCGTGTGTTTGCACCGTTGCGAAGTCTGGAGGCCGCCTTCTGGAACTGGTCTGATTGATTGATTTCGAATCGTCGGACGAATGAGCCTTGCTTTGCCGATCCTGCGCCCCGATTGCGATCATCGCACCCACGGGCCTTGCGCTGGGATGGCTTCGCGGTTTGGTTTCGAGCCTGCCCCTATGAAATCGAAGTTTCTCATCTTCCAGATCCTGCCTGCCGTCATGCTGCTGGCCTCTGCCGCCCAAGCCGCCGAGACGAAACCGGCGAAGTATCCTGGCCTTAAGAATTTGCAGCTCGTGACCGGGGTGGACGCGGTCGTGCCCGGGCAGGATTTCACGGTGGGGCTGTGGTTTCAACACGAGAACGCCTACCACACTTACTGGAAGAGTCCGGGGATCGTCGGGGTGCCCGCGATCGTGAAGTGGAAAGATCTGCCCGAGGGATTCGAGCCCGGCGAGATCCAGTGGCCGGCTCCGCAGAAGACGCTGATGGCGACGCTGACGGCCTGGGGCTATGAAACCGATACCTGCCTGCTCATCCCGATGAAAGTGCCGGGGGATCTGGGCGACCGCAAGTCGGTGACCTTACAGGGGCGCATCGGCTGGATGTGCTGCGCGACGAGTTGCCATCCGGGATCGCACGATTTCTCGCTGACACTGCCGGTCAAGGCATCGGCCGAGCCGGACGGCAGGTGGCGGGAACAGTTCGAGAAATCGCGAAAGCGTTTCCCCGAGGCGGCGCCGGAAGGGTGGACATTCGCTGCCCGAGAGATCGACGGCCGGACGATCCAGCTGGAAGTGCGGGGGCCTGACGAGGTGGACTGGTCGAAGGTCTACTTTTTCTGCTACGACAACCAGGTCGACTCGGACGAATCGCAATTGATCGCGATCCTGCCGGATTCGAAGGGCGCGGTCTTCACCTTTGCCCGGCCGGAGTTTGCTCCCAAGCATCCCGCGGAGTTGGCGGGAGTCCTGCGATACGAAAAAGGCTGGCCCTCCCTGAAAGGTCATCCGTGGATGATTGCATCCGCGCCCTGGCCGGGTTATGAGGGGGGAGCAAACGATGCCCAAGACAGCGACACCCCGAAAGACGCCGACGAAAAACCCGAAGGCTGACAAAGAGATCTGCGATTCGACCTGGTGCGAGATCCGCACGTCGCCGATTCATGGGCGAGGACTGTTCGCGATCCGCGACATCCCCGAAGGCATGCAGATCATCGAGTACGTCGGTGAGAAGATCACCAAGGCCGAATCGAATCGTCGCGGATGGGCACAGTTCGAGAAATCCCAGAAAACCGGCGAGGCGGGCGTTTATCTGTTTACGCTCAACAAACGGCACGACATCGACGGCGATGTCCCCTGGAACGCGGCGCGCCTGATCAATCACAGCTGCGACCCAAACTGCGAGGCCCAGATTATTCGTGGCCACATCTGGATTCTCGCCCTGCGTGAGATCAAAAAAGGCGAGGAGCTTTTCTTCAACTACGGCTTCGATCTCGAATGCTACGAAGACCATCC
Source organism: Verrucomicrobiia bacterium (assembly GCA_020439945.1). Lineage (GTDB taxonomy): Bacteria > Verrucomicrobiota > Verrucomicrobiia > Verrucomicrobiales > DEV007 > JAEUHH01. The sequence goes on along the minus strand of JAGRPB010000010.1, from coordinate 5,344 downwards.
TTGTGGCTGCGGCAGCACCCGTTGCGTGGGATTCATCGCGGGTGAGGACTACTGGAAAGAGCTGAAGAAAATCCTGAAGAAGAAAAAGGCGAAAGCCGAGGGGAAAAAGAAAAAGAAGAAGGACAAGAAGAAGCGGAAAAAAAAGGATTGAGCTTCTTTGACCTGCCCGAAGTGAAGTGCCGTCGCTACCGTGAATCGTGCCGGCTTCAGCGGAAAGTTCTATTCGTTCACCAGCAGGGATGCCGGTCTCACACTTGGTTCAAAAGATCCGGTCGGTGGCGTCGGTCCCGGGGATTTTCTGGAAATGTTCGTCGTAGGTCAGGATCACGGCACCAATGTGATGGGCACAAACGGCAATGTGGATATCCTGGAGCGGCAGGGTGATGCCGCGCCGGTCGAGCGACCACGCGAGTTGGAGCGTTTCATCCCACCGAGCGTTGCTAGAGGGGACAAACTGCATGACCGACCAGGCGGTGCGATAGCGTTCCAGGTGTTTCGGGTGCTTGACTCCGCGTCCCACCTCGGCAGAAATGATTCCGCAGGTGGCAATGTCGCGGCTCTCCGCCAGGAATGAGAGGATCTGAAGTGGATCATTGCCATTCCTGGCCTGCTGGATGTACCAGCAGCTGTCAACCATGATCGGTCGGCTCATGCGTCGGAATTGGGAGGGAATTCGCGATCAGTCCCCAGACTCCGATGCACCGGCCCGATAGCTGGCCGAGGACTCGGCGACCCGAAGCGCACTGGGATCCGAGGCGGGGTCGAACATCTCTTTCAATTCTTCGGTGCTGGCACCCAAACCTTCGCGAAGCACGTCCACCAAGCGTGCCCTGCGATCGATTTCGCGCAATGCGATGGTGATCGCTTCGGTTTTGGAAGCCGCTTCGGTGATCTCCACCACTCGGTCGAGTAAAGCTTCATCCACATTGATGGTGAGTTTCATACGCTCTTGATACATTAATTGCAGGTATCAAGCAAGTATTTTTTCCCTCGCCGGGGATTCGAGTCACTTGAACTCACCCGCATCGAATTTTGCCCAGAAAACCGGGGGCGGCATCAGGGTGCTCATGTCGTCTTCGAATTCGACGCCGAGCTGTTGCATGGTGGGAATTTTCCGGACTTCATCGACGCCTTTTTCCACGGTCGATGGGGTGAAAACCAGCCGCGTCAGGGGCAATCGGGCAATCGGGGTCAGGTCCTTCACCGGCGTGTCGCCGACGTGAAGGCGCTGAAGGGTGCGCATGGTAGAGAGCGGACGCAGGTCCGCCACCTGGGTGCGGTGGAGGGTCAGGCTGACGAGCGGGGTCGTCGCCAGCGGGGAGGTATCGCTGATCGGCAGCCCGGTGAGCCATAGCATCCTGAGCGGCATGCCGGCGAGCGGCGTGATGTCGTCGGCGCGAGCGCCCACCAGGTTCAGTTCTTCCAGTGGCAGGCCCTTCAGAGGGGCGAGATCCTCGACGTTGGTCTCGTTGAGATAGAGCTTTTTCAGTGTCGTGTTGCCTTCAAGGGCAGAGAGATCCTCGACATTGGTTTTGTCGAGATAGAGTTCGACCAGCGGCATGCCCTTGATCGCGTCGATGTTGCTGATGGGGCAGCCCTGCATGTCGAGCATCAGCAGGGGCATGTCGGCGAGCACGTCGATATTCGTGACGCCGCAGTTGGCGAGGACGATGGCCTCCGGCTGCCCCTGCTCGTTGATCTGGAACTGGCCGTTGCCGCTGTAGCCGACGTTCCCGGCGCGAATGGCCCGGTGGAGGGTGACATCGGTCCAGAAAGTGGGGGCCGCAGCCGTCTTGGAGACCGGTTCAGATTCCGTGGCGTCGGGGGTCGTTTCCGCTTTTGGACTATCTCCGCCGTTAGAGAGAGGAGTTTCCGATTTGGAGCAGGCGGCGAAAAAACAGAGGGCGGCTGCCGCGCCGAGAGCGGTTGAGAGATTCAACGAGATTTTCATGTTTCCCCGAACCTGAGGCTGGCGCGTCCGGATTGCAAGCCGGCACGCCCGTCACTTCGTCCGGCTTCGAGTCCAAATGCTTGCTTGCGATTCGGCGAGCCCGCCCCAAGAGTCTGGCCGACCCATCATGAAAGACTTCCGCCTGAAACGCCTCTTCAACCCCAAGTCCGGCCGCTGTTTCGACGTCGCGGTCGATCACGGCTTTTTCAACGAACCCGGTTTCCTCAAGGGCATCGAGTCGATGCCGAAAACGATCGAGACGCTCGTCGATGCCGGTCCCGACGCCATTCAGTTGACCATCGGCCAGGCGCGTCATCTCCAGTCCCATCCGGGTCGATTCAAACCCTCCCTGGTGCTTCGCGTCGACACGGCCAACATCTACGGCAAGCAGCTTCCCGAGTATCGTTTCAGCGCCATGATCGAGGAAGCCGCGCTGCAGGCGGTGCAACTCGATGCCGTCTGCGTCTGCGTGAACCTCTTCCAGATTCCCGGTGCGCCGGACGTGACCGGACAGTGCGTCGACAACATCCTTCGCCTGAAGATCGATTGCGATCACTACGGCATCCCGATGATGGTCGAACCGCTCGTGTTTGCGCCCAACGAGCAGGCAGGCGGTTACATGGTCGATGGCGATGTGGTGAAAATCATGCACCTCGTCCGCCAGGCCGTCGAACTCGGCGCCGACATCATCAAGGCGGATCCCACCGACGACGTCAGCGTCTATCACCAGGTCGTTGAAACCGCCGGCGGCATTCCCGTGCTGGTCCGTGGCGGAGGCAAGGTGTCCGACCGCGTCATTCTTGAGCGGACCGCCGGACTCCTGGAGCAGGGGGTTCACGGCATCGTCTACGGCCGCAACGTGATTCAGCACGATAAACCGGCCGGCATCACCCGCGCCCTCATGGCCATGCTGCACGATGGCGCCAGTGTGGACGAGGCCGAAGCGATGGTTTGAAAAACCGAGGGCCGAGGATGGATCGAATGTCTGAATCCGAATCCCGGATCCTGAATCCCGATTCCTCTCCAACCGTCGATTGGGACACCTGGGAGCCCAACATGCGGGCGAACCTCGTGTTCATCGTATGTGACCGTCGCGTGCTCCTCATTCACAAGAAAACCGGGATCGGTGCCGGGAAAATCAACGGTCCCGGCGGCAAGCTCGAGGATGGAGAGTCGGCGCTGGAGGCGGCGATCCGCGAAGTCGAAGAGGAACTCCACATCACGCCGCACCAGCCGGAGCAAATGGGCGTGCTGCGCTTCGCCTTTCGCGACGGGCTTCACCTGCACTGCACCGTGTTCCGCTCTTCGGGATTCGACGGCGAACCGGCCGAGACCCGGGAGGCGAAACCGGAATGGTTCGATTTCGACGCGATTCCCTACGACCGCATGTGGGCCGACGATGTCCACTGGCTGCCGGGCATGCTGGAGGGGCGACGATTTGAGGCCTGGTTTGAATTCGACGACGATTCCATGCTCACGCACCGGATCGAATGGATCGGGTGAATTCGAATTTGAAAAAAACGGCAAAAATGGCAGTTGATAATTATAGAAAACATGGAATTTATATCGACATGGGCCGATTTCTTGTCGTCATCGCAGTGCTTGCGCTCGCCTTCTACGTGTTGCGTGGAAGGAATGGCGGCGGTGCGGTGGGTTTTCCACGAGCCGTGATTTCCCAGCCCACCGCGGCCAAATCAGTTCCCGCGGATAATCGGATTCAGGTCATCCTGTTCACCGGAACCGAATGGTGTCCGGCCTGCCAGCAACTCGACCGAAGCGTCATCAAGACGCCCGCCTGGCAGGAGTTCGTCGCCAAGGAGATCCAGTTTCGCTCCTTCGATTTTTCCGCCGACCAGAGCCAGGTGCCCGATCTCTACCGCCGGATGGCCAGTCAATACAACGTCCGTGGCTATCCCACCATGCTGGTTCTGGACCGGAATCACGAGGTCCTCAGCCGCCAGGTCGGTTCCGGACCTCCGGTCGAAAACTGGAAGGCCTGGATTCGCGGTCACGAAAAATTCTATCACCCCGACGCTTCCTGATCTCGGCCGCTGGCGCGTGATTGCGTCCCGCGCCTTTGCTGGCCACTTCGCCGCTGGCGCTTATCGTCGGGGCATGCTGACGATCTCCGGCTCGGACTCACCCCGATCCCGCTTCTGCGACGGCGTTTCGCGTCGTGATTTCCTGCGCATCGGCGGGCTGGGAATGGGTGGTCTCGCACTGCCGCAGTTGCTCCAGGCCGAGCAGCTCGCCGGGCTGAGGAATTCTCCCAAATCGATCATCATGATCTACATGTGCGGCGCGCCGCCGCACCAGGACATGTATGACCTGAAGATGGATGCCCCTTCGGAAATGCGGGGTGAATTCCGGCCCATCCCGACCAACGTCTCCGGCATCGAAGTCTGCGAGCTGCTCCCTCGCCTGGCAAAGATCATGGACAAGTGCGTCCCGATCCGTTCGCTCTACGGCGCGCCGAACGGCAGCCACGATTCCTTCATGTGCTACACCGGAAAGGTCGGCTCGACACTGAACCAGACCGGGCAACCTCCCGGCGGCTGGCCGTCGATCGGGGCGGTAATGTCCGACCTGATGGGGAGCCGCGACCCGCACATTCCCGCCTTCGTCGGTCTCGCTCCCAAGGCCGGACACCCGCCCTACGGTTCCTCGGGAAAGCCGGGCTACCTCGGATTTCATCACGGACCCTTCAAGCCGTCGGGCCCGGGCAAGAACGATCTCGTCCTCGATAAAATCACGTCGACGCGACTCGACGAACGCAAGGGGCTGCTGGCCTCTTTCGATCACTTTCGCCGCGATGCCGATCGCAGCGGCCTCATGGAAGGGCTCGATGAATTTCACCAGCAGGCTTTCGGCATGCTGACCTCGAGCAAGCTGGCTGAGGCGCTCAATCTGGACAACGAGGATCCGAAAGTCCGCGAACGTTACGGCAAGGGCGATCCGAAAAACGTGGGGGACGGCGCGCCGCGGAACCTCGAGCATTTCCTCCTCGCTCGTCGGCTCGTCGAGGCGGGGGCCCGCTGCGTGACGCTGAATTTCGGGCGCTGGGATTTCCACAGCGAGAATTTCAAGGGCATGCGTTCGCACGCGCCACTCTTCGATCAGGGACTCAGCGCTCTCATCGAGGACCTCCACGAGCGCGGCATGGCCGACGACACGCTGGTGGTGGCCTGGGGCGAGTTCGGTCGCACGCCGCTGATCAACAAGGACGCCGGCCGCGATCACTGGCCACGGGTGGGGGGCGCACTGCTCGCCTGTGGTGGACTCAGAACCGGCCAGGTCATCGGCGCCACCGATCGCACCGGCGGGGAAATCGCCGATCGGCCCGTGCATTTCGGCGAGGTCTTCGCGACGCTCTATCATCAACTCGGCATCAAC
>JAGRPB010000125.1 GCA_020439945.1 Verrucomicrobiia bacterium | reverse complement strand
ATCCATCGGGCCCTGAAACCCGGCGGAAAGCTGGTCGTCATCGATTTCGAACGCATCGAGGGTGTCAGTTCCGACTGGATCATGGGTCACGTCCGTGCCGGCAAGGAAGTATTCCGCGGCGAAATCGAGAAAACCGGATTTGAGCTGGAAGACGAGAAGAAACTCTTCAAGGAAAACTACTTCCTCGTGTTTCGGAAAGCGAAGTAGGGAATCCGATCACGATACCGCGGGAAGGATGGGGATCACGGTCGATCGATTCTCTCCAGGACGATCGCTTTCACATCCGGCATTTCTTCGCCCGGTTTTTCCAGTGCGCGCAACTCCAGCATCTGTGGCGACTCGCTTGCCTTCACGACCAGCTCGCCCACCACGGCATCTTTCCAGCTTTCCCTCGAGAGGTAGCCACCGCTCCGCTGGCTTACTTGCTCGGAAGCCGGGTAGGGCGCACTGATCCACGGTTCCTCGATAGTGAAATCGAGGCTGGCATCGCCCGCTTTGAGCTGGAATTTGGACCCCACTGCCTCCGGCGGGCAGGCGTAGCGCAGCGTCACCTGATAGTGACCGTCCCGGACCACTTGAATCGGGCACTCGGCCCAGGCCTCGAGATCGGTCCATCGATCGATCCACTGATTCGCCCAGCCACGAATCTCGCAGTAGGCGATGCCTTTCTCCTCGCCCGGAAGAATCTCGAATTCGTGCGCTTTGATTGTGACGATTGGCGATTCCTCGTGCCCCAAATGTACCGGCAGCGGCATCGGAGACGATGGCACGGCGTCCGCTTCCCATTCGTGATAAGCGGCCAACAGTTTCTCATGAACTTCCGGCATCGCCTTGGCCAGGTTGCTTTTCTGACCGGGATCCTCGACCAGGTCGTGCAGCGTGGTGGCCGTGGCGCGATAGCGATCCGATCGGATCGACCACTTCTTTGCTGTTCGCCAAGTGTAGTGATAGCGCTCAGGCATCTGGAAACTCGCGTCTCCGAGCAACAGCCCCGAGAGATCGAGCCCGTCGAGAGTTTCGGTGAACGCTGCGGGGTTTTCGATTCCCGCAAAGTGACACAGTGTAGGTAGCAGGTCGATGTGGGCGGCATTGGCTTCGATCACCGTTCCCGGCGCGATCTTGCCCGGCCATCGGACGAAACACGGAACCCGGATGCCGCCCTCCATTTCACTGCCCTTGCGACCGAGCATGCCATCGTTCAGGCGATCGCTATTGGGTCCGTTGTCCGTGAGAAAGACCACGATGGTATTTTTCTCGATACCGAGATCGGTCAGGGTGGATAGCAGGCGGCCGATGTTCGAATCCAGATTTTCGCAGAGCGCATACATGGCCCGGGTGAACGGATCCTCAGGTTCGGTCCGGTCTTTCCATCGGCGCCATTCTTCATCCGGCACGCTGGCGGGCGTGTGGGGCGTGTTGTAGGGCAGGTAGCAGAAAAACGGTTCATCTTCTTCCACCCGCGATTTCATGAAACCGATTGCCTCATTCGTGAGCACATCGGCGATGAATCCGTGAGCCTGGAAAGGCTTTCCATTGATCTCGAGTTCGGGATCGAAATAATCATTCCAATGACCACCGCAAAAGCCGATGAAGGTATCGAATCCCTGTGCGTTCGGGTGATTGGGCCAGTGAGCCCCGTTGTGCCATTTGCCGAAGCAACCGGTGGCATACCCGGCATGGTCGCGCAGCAGTTCTGCGATCGTCACCTCGCTGTCACGCATCACCTCCCGATTTCGGGTGACACCGAAAACTCCGACCCGCGTCGGGTAGCGGCCCGATAGGATCGCGGCCCGGGTCGGAGCGCAGACCGGTTCCACGAAAAAGTGATCGAAACGCGCGCCTTCCTTCGCGATTCGATCCATGTTTGGCGTTTCGATCAGCGGATTGTTGTGAATCGAAACATCGCTGAACCCCTGATCGTCGGTGAGAATGAAGAGAATGTTCGGCGGTGAATCATTCGCCAGGAGCATCGAGTTCGACACGAGCCAAAAAGCGGACAGCAGGCGGAAGAGTCGGTGGGGGAACATGAACCAAGTGAACCGTTCGCTTCGTGTTGAAGCAACGGAAAATCCCTTTCTGGAGGGGACGCGATTCTTTGGGTGATACCGGTTTCCGGTTTACTCCACCTCCCGCAACTGCAGGGTGTCGACGATCTTGTCGTTGGCAAGGGCGTTGGTGATGACGACCAGCCAGGTGCCGGGATCGACCCATTTCTTGCGCTTCAAGTAGTCGAGCGCATCGAGAATGGTTTGTTCGGGATCGTCGGAGAATTTGATCAGGAAAGGCTCCACGCCCCAGGGCAGAAGCAATTGGCGGAAGATGGGCTGAACATCCGTGAACGCATAGATGGGAACTCCGCGGGCGCGGAGGGCGCCCAGCACATAGGCGAGGAATCCGCTGCGGGTGAATACCACGATTCCGGACTTCCCGAGTTCCTGGGCAAGCACGGCGGCGGAACGGAGCATCTTCGCCTTTGGCTCGTGAAGCTTGATCTTGCGATTGATGTCTCCCCCGACGCTGGGCTCGATGCTTTGGATGATGTTCTTCATCACCTGGACCGATTCGAGTGGGTAGGCGCCGGTGGTGGTTTCGCCGGATAGCATGATGGCATCGGCCTGCTCGCGGATCGCGTTGGAGATGTCAGAGATCTCCGCCCGTGTCGGCATGGGCGAGTGAATCATGGTTTCCAGCAGGTGCGTGGCGATGATGACCGGTTTGCCCTCGGCCTGACAGGCGTGGACGAGATCGGTCTGAACCAGCGGTAGTTTGTGGTAGTCGATCTCGATACCCAGATCGCCACGGGCCACCATGACGCCGTCGGCCTCGCGGATGATCTCCTCCATGTTCCGTACCCCGGCCTGGTCCTCGATCTTGGCGATGATCTTCGCGCTGGATCCAAGCTTGTCGAGGTAGCGGCGAAGGATGCGGATATCCTCGGCCTGCCGGACAAAGGAAAGGGCGACAAAATCGATGCCCACCTCGACGCCGGCGGCGAGATCGTCCTCGTCCTTTTTCGTCAGTGACGGCAGGTTCACGTAGACTCCCGGCAGGTTGAGGTGGCGTTTCGACCCGATCTTTCCGGGCGTCAGCACCTCGCAGCGAACGCGGGAATCATCCTTTTCAAAAACCCGCATCCGGATGATGCCACTGTCGACCAGCACCGTGGTGCCGACTTCGAGATCGTTGGGCAGGCCCGGATAGTTCACCGAAACGGCCGGCACGTCGCCGGTCGCCGTGGCACTCTCGATGTGGAATTCGAAACGGTCGCCGGTTTTCACTTCGATGGGCGAATCCACGACGCCGGTCCGGATTTCCGGGCCCTTCACGTCCATCATCACCGCCACGTGTCGACCCACTTCGCTGGACGCCTCCCGGATGAACCACATCGCGTCCTTCACCCACTGGTGGGAGGCATGGGCCATGTTGAGCCGCAGGATATCCACGCCCGCTGTGATCAGCTTCGCGAGCATCTCTTTTGATTCCGTTGCGGGACCCAGCGTCGCGATGATCTTGGTGTGTCGGAAATAGTCGGACATGGCGTAGGGCGGAAATTGAGCGAGGAAACAATCCTCGTTTCAGGAAAGCAGAAACGGGGCCAGCCGCCAGTGACGGTACTGACTCTTCTGCTCAGGACGCTTCCCCAACCGAAAAACTTTTCCGCCGCCCAGACTCGACCCTGTCAGGTTTGGGACCAGAGAGGGTTGGGTTTGAAAGGAAATGGCCAATAAATCAAGCCGTCGGAATCTCCGTGACGCCCAAAGGCGCTTCGGCGACTTCCTCCGAATCGGGATCGCCGGGAACCGGGGCGGCATCCGCGCCCATCGGCAGGACCGCCTTGGGCAGCTGCATGAGACGGTTCATCTGGTAGGCCAACATTCCACAACTCGATTGGCAGAGAACGATCGCCGTGAGCAGGAGAAGTATGAGGGGCCGTTTCAACATGCGCTGGGTCACTGAGATTGAATCCTGGTGGAGCTAAGCGGAATCGAACCGCTGACCTTCTCATTGCGAACGAGACGCTCTACCAACTGAGCTATAGCCCCTTCACCAGATTTTCCCCCGAACGAACCGGGATTCGGTTCGTCGGGCAGTTCGGATACTAGGCGATTTTCGAAAATACGCAAGGCGACGGTATGGCCATTCCTTGCCCGCGAATGCATCCACGGTGGCGTCACTGCATCGCGATGATCTCCCAACCCGCCGCCTTCGTCTCCGCCATGGCCCTGGGGCTGAGAAGTCCCTCCACGACGAAACGCTTTGGGCTGGCACCCCAATCGGAACGAAGCACGAATGCGGCGACGCGCTCGGTCCAGGAGACGTAGTCAACGGGGGCGGTGATTTCCATGAAACCATCGGTGGTCATGGCACCCGGAAGCTTGTCGTAAACCGCGAAACTGGCATAGGGCACCAGGCGATGTCGCTGGACCATGAGATCGAGCACGTTTTTCAGGAAATGCGAATGACGTGAACTTTCGCAGACGGTCATCAGGGAAACGAGATTCGTCCGCCCGGGGAGCGGGCCCAGGATTCCCATCGATCCAATCATGTGATGGCGCATGGAAGGGGGAAGCGTGGGATTTCCGATCACCTGGTCAATCACGGCGACGTCCACACCCATGGCTTCCATGCTGCGCCGATCACGCAGGGCGAGTTCGGATGGGGTGACTTCGTAGATTTCTTCGGGCAGTCCGACGAACTCGGTCGCCGTCAGGGCCAGTGACGCACCGGTGGAAGCGACCTTGACCCCGATATCGAGGGGCAGGCCTCCGGCGAAGAGCGCCCAGGTCACCTTCTCCATTTCCTCCTGCAATCGCAGATTGTCGGAATAGGGATCGACTCCCAATTGACGGGCGATCGTCAGCTTGGCCTTGTCGAATCCGGCAATTCCCGCCACCGATCGCAGGATTCCCTTCTTGGGTTCCGATTCCGAGCCATCAACGGCATTTTTCTGGTCCTTGTCGGAACCCCGGACAGCACTTCCCAACGATGAACCGATCTGGCTGAAAAAATGGCCGACAGTGTGGGGAACCTGTTCAACCGATTCGACGGGATTTTCGACAATGTTTCTGACCGCGTCGACGGGAGCCTCGATGGATTGTCGGACGCCTTGGGCAAACAGATCGCTCTTGCTGAATTGCACGAGGCGACCGATCGCCTCGATTTCATAGATGCGGCGCTTCACTTCGCGGACGCCGATGCATTCGAAGATGCCGAAGTCCGAGTCGATCGTGAAATGGACCAGGTATCCGTCGCTCGGTGAGAGTTCGCGGACGCGATGATGAGGACCGGCCAACCACTCCGGCGGCAACACCTTTGAAGCCTCGAACATGGGCGGCAGTTCGTAGTTTGCCTCCAACTGAGGCGATGGAGCCAGTTGGGCGTGGGACGTGAAGCTGGGGCAACCTGCGAGGAGAATGAGAGCGGTGACGATGGGACGCATGGAATCCGTGGCAGTAGATGTTGGGCGAAACATTTCCTAACCGATGATAAGGCGGTATTCGAGCGGAATTGTTTACCAATCAGAGATCCTGATAGCGGATCGAAAATGTGTCGCCATCCTCGATTTCCCCGCTGCGAAGGCCTTTCATGAACCAACGCATGCGCTGCTCCGACGTGCCATGGGTGAAAGCGTCGGGAACCACGCGTCCTTGAGCCTGTCGCTGAAGTCGATCGTCACCGATGGCATTGGCGGCGTTCATGGCTTCCTCCACATCGCCCTCTTCCAGGATCTGCCAGCGTTCCTCGGCGTGATGAGCCCAGACGCCGGCGAGGAAATCGGCCTGCAGTTCCAGCCGCACGGAGAGACGGTTGTATTCCGCCGCCGGCAATCGGTCTTTCTGACGATGAACCTGTTCCGTGTAGCCAAGCAGGTTCTGCACATGGTGGCCGATCTCGTGCGTCAGCACGTAGGCATAGGCGAAATCGCCTCCGGCGCGAAAGCGGTTCCGCATTTCATCGAAAAATGAAGTGTCGAGGTAAACGGTGCGATCGTAGGGCAGGTAGAATGGGCCCGTCGCGGCGGAGGCGACGCCACCCGGCATGCGGGTATAGCCGGAGTAGAGCACAAGCCGGGCCGGCTCGTAGCGACGTCCGCTTTCGGCGAAAATCGAACTCCAGACTTCCTCGGCGTCACCTTTCAGGGTTCGGACGAAGGCCCCGATTTCGTCATTGGGATTGGTGGATTGGGCCGGACTTCCGCTTTCCGCGACCGGCGGTTCCATCTGGCTCGCCGTCTCCAGCAATTGCATGGGATCGACATTGAAGAAATATGCCAGCAGCAGAATGATCACGAGGGTGCCGCAGCCTCCTCCCAGTGCCACCGGACGTCCTCCGGTTCGCATCATCATTCCGCCGCCGCCCTGGCCGCGCCGATCCTCCACATTTGAACTCTGACGACGACCTTTCCAGCGCATGGGATTGGGTATTTCTAACTTTGGCGAGAATACATCATCCCGGGACTGCCGGGAAGTGGAAAGGCTGGACCATGAATTTCCCTTCTTCTTGCTCCGGCGTCGAGGGAGTGACGGCGCCTGCTCCGCATCCCGCCGATTCCTGCACCGGTGGGGCTCGATGGTTGATCTCTTCGAGGCGAACCCAATGGTTCGACTAGGCGGCTTTCTTATTTTTCGCCGGTGCCGCCTTTTTCTGTTGAGGCTTCTTTTTCCGGTAGCTCGACTCGGGGTCGGCTTCGGGCAGCTCGTATTTCTCCCTGAGCCGAGTCAATTCCTCCTCGAGATGAGATTGGAGATCCCGATATTTGGGCAGGCCGTAGACGTTGTTCAATTCGTTAGGATCTTCGTTCAGGTCGAAGAGTTCCCATTCGTCGAGTTCGTAGTAGTGGATCAACTTGTGGGTGCCATCGGTCACGCCTTCGTGACGGGCGACACTGTGGGCGCCGGGGAATTCGTAGTAATGGTAGTAAAACGTTTCCCGCCAATCGTCCGGAGAGTTTCCTTTCAAAAGGGGGACCAGACTTCTCCCCTGCATGTCGGCTGGAACCGGTAATCCGGCGATGTCGAGAAAGGTTTCGGCAAAGTCGAGATTCGACACGATGTCTTCCTGATTGAGCGAACCCGGTTTCACGACGCCGGGCCATTTGACCAGCAGGGGAGTTTTCAGCGATTCCTCATACATCCAACGCTTGTCGAACCAGCCATGTTCGCCGAGGTACCAGCCCTGGTCGCTGGAGTAGATCACGACCGTATTCTCGGCGAGGCCGGCTTCTTCGAGGTAATCGAGAACATCGCCGATGGCGTCATCGACGGATTTCACGCAGCGGAGGTAGTCTTTGACGAAACGCTGGTATTTCCACTTCACGATTTCCTCGGGAGTCATCGTGCCCTGCTCCTTCAGGAACTTTTCATTCTTCGGGTCGTAGGCGGCATCCCACGCGGCGCGCTGTTCGGGGGTCAGGTTGCCGGGCGCCTTCAATTTCAGGTCGGTCTCGTTGAGATGTTTCCGGATGGTCATCTCCTGATTCGATGCCGGACTGGCGCGATTGCTGTAGACATCCCAGAGCGTCTCTGGTTCGGGTATTTCCACGTCGTCGAGCCAGGTGAGGTATTTCGGGCCGGGCTGCCAATTTCGGTGAGGCGCCTTGTGCTGAAACATCAGCATGAACGGTTTGTCCGGATCGCGCTCATCTTTCAGCCAAGCCAACGCCTTATCGCGAATGATGTCGGTGGTGTAACCGGTGTGCTGGTGCTCGGTGGCCTTGGCCTCGATGCCGCCTTGGAGCATCGGCGGGTTGTAGTAGGGGCCCTGGCCCTTCAGCACATCGAAGTAGTCAAATCCCTGTGGCGTCGTGGCGAGGTGCCATTTGCCGATGATCGCGGTCTGATAGCCGGCGGCGTGCAGCATTTTGGGAAAAGTCGGCTGATCCCCATCGAAGGTTTGCCCGTTGACCATGAAGCCGTTGACGTGGCTGTATTTGCCCGTCTGAATCACCGCGCGACTCGGACCGCAGAGGGAGTTGGTGACGTAGCAGCGATTGAAACGCATCCCGCCCTCGGCAATGCGGTCCATGTTCGGGGTGATGATTCGCGAATCATCATAGGCGCTGAGCGCCTGTTGGCAGTGATCGTCCGTGAAGATGAAAACGATATTCGGCCGGTTTTCGGCGGCGAAGGCGGCGGACGATCCCAGATGGACTGCGAAAAACAGCGAGGCTGCGAGGAGGAGACGGGCGGCTTTCATCCGCCGATCATTGATGAGATCACTCGCGAACGCAATACCCGCGTTGCCGGGCTGCTCCTTCGGAAGGTGATCGAGCGTCGCGAAGATTCCTCAGGCCGCCTGAGCGTGGCCGTTTTCGGAGTCGGGAGCATCACCGCCATTTGCGGGCGTCGCGTCGACGTCTTCCAGCAGGGGTTCGAAATCCGCCAAGCCCTGCTCGATACTCGACACCAGAGCCTCGAGGGCGTCGAGACGCTGATCCAGCTCGGTGATCTGAGTGTCGAGATTTTCGTCGATGGTTCTCGGACGACGATGGCGATGCGGAGCCCTCCGGAGCGTGGCGCGACGCAGATCTTCGTCGGTGGAAGCGAGGGTGTCGACCTCGGCCTGAATTTCCTCGGCCGCGGCCATGATGGCTTCAACCGAATGAGACTCTTCACCGGTGGGCGCCGCCTCATCGGAAGCTTTTTCGTCCGCGACTTCGGCGACAGATTCGATCTTCGATTCCGGAATGACCTCTTCCTCGATCGGTGGAACTTCAGCTTCGGGCGGTTCGATTTCTGTCTCCATTGCCCCGGAGAAAGAATCTTCCGCGGCAAAGTCAGACTCTTCGGTCTGGTCCTCGCTGTCTTCCGCGAATTCGATGTCATCCTCGATGTCCTTGAGCAGTTCGATGCTTTCGATCGATGAGAGAGCGTGCTCGGACTCGTAGGCCGGCTCGAACTCGTCATCGGCCTCCACTTCCTTTTCCACCACACTCAGGCGGGCATCCAGCCGGACCAATTCGTCGCCATGCGAGGGGCGCTGACGGCCCTTGAACCAAAGAATCAGCGCCGCGATCAGGATCACGACTCCGAGCGTTGAAAACACGAGAACTTCCGGGGCAGGCATGTGAGTAAAAATCAGAATCTTTAGGACATCCTTATAGTTTTTGATTTTTAATCAAATCTTTTTTCTTCGAGTGGTGCCTGCGAGTTTTTTCAGCTTTGAGCGGGATTTGCCCGATTACCAGCATCGATTGGTCATTGCGCGGACCGGGGCCTTGAGTTTCGGGTGGGGTTCCTTAAAGTCTCGCACCTGTTTCAACTTTCCATGGTTTCCCCCTTCCTCCGTGACCTCCTCGGGCGTTCGGCCGCGGCCGAGTCCATGAACTGGCTCGATGATGAGATGGCCGCGATGCGTGCCGATTTCAACCAGCGACGCTTTTACTTTGCCTTCAGTGGTGTCTCGCGCCGTTTTGACAAACACGTCAGTGTGGCGACGACGGAGGCTGACCGCCCGGAATTGGAAAAACTCTGCGAAGGATTCTCGGTCACCGGTTGGGACGAGTTCCGGCTCGCCCGCGTCATCCTGCTGACCGTGCTTTCCGAGCAACCGGATTCCGTTTACCAGGAGACTCTCGAAAAGGTGCTGGGATCGGCCGATCTGCGGGAACAGGTGGCGATTTTCTCGGCTTTGCCGCTGTTGCCGGAACCGGGCTTTCTCCTCGGGCTGGCTCGCGAGGGTTCCCGGACCAATATCGTGGACGTCTTCGACGCCATCGCGCTGGGGAATCCCTTTCCGGCTGCGCATTTCCCGGAGGAGGCGTGGAACCAGTTGGTGCTGAAGTCGCTGTTCATCAGTCGGCCACTCTATCGGATGCAGGGCATCGATGAGCGAGCCAATGCCACGCTGGCCGAGGCGCTGTCGAATCTCGCCCACGAACGCTGGGCCGCTGGTCGCTACGTGTCGCCGGAGCTTTGGCGAAGCTGCGCGAATTTTCTGACCGACACCATCGTCTCAGATATCGAGCGCGTGGCCACCAGCGACGAGCCGGGACAGCGCGAAGCGGCGGCGCTCGTGACGGCGTCCGATTCCGAAAACCGCCTCGCTCATCTGCGGGAACTGCTGGCAAAACAACTCGACGCTGTCCGCTCCGGCGATCTCACCTGGGATAGTCTCGGCGAAATGCTCGCCACTGCATCCTGACTCCCGAATTTTTCCCTCAAACCATGCGCTTTTTCGATTCACACGTCCACATGGTGTCCCGCACCACCGACGACTATCAACGGATGGCCGCCGCCGGTGTCGCCGCCCTGATCGAGCCCTCGTTCTGGCAGGGACAGCCACGAACCGAGCCGGGTAGTTTCAAGGATTACTTCAATTCGCTGGTCGGTTTCGAGCGATTCCGCGCCAGCCAGTTCGGCATCAAGCACTACTGCACCATCGGGCTGAACCCGAAGGAGGCGAACAACGAGAAACTCGCCGACGCGGTGATGGAACTGCTGCCGCTCTACATCTGCAAGGAAGGCGTGGTCGGGATCGGCGAGATCGGTTTCGATGATCAGACGAAAGCTGAGGAAAAGTATCTCCGCATCCAGGCCGAGATGGCCCTGGAGGCCGATCTGCCGATCCAGATTCACACGCCGCATCGTGACAAGAAGACCGGCACCATCCGGACCATGGACGTGCTGGAGGATGTCGGCGTCGACCCGCGCAAGGTCATCATCGATCACAACAATGAGGAAACGGTGAAATCCGTGCTCGATCGCGGCTACTGGGCGGCCTTCACGATCTACCCGCACACCAAGCTGGGGAACGAGCGCATGATCGAGATCATGCGTGAGTACGGCGCCGAGCGCATCGTCGTCGACAGTTCGGCCGACTGGGGCATCAGCGATCCGCTGGCGGTGCCGAAAACGGCCGCCCTGATGAAAGAGGCGGGTATCCCGCTCGAGGAGATCGAGCAGGTGACCTATCACAATCCGCTCAACGCCTACGGGCAGAGCGGCCAGGTCCAGGAAAGCGACTGGGAAGCCGCCGAAGGCATCGATCCGACCGCGCTCTTCGCCGGGAACACGCTCCTTCGCGGCGGCCAGGATATCCAGAAAGCGATGGGGAGCGATGATCTGGTGATTCGGTGAAGCAGATGCGGAAGTGGAGCGGGTCTCCCGGCTCGTTCGTTTGCCGAACCCGTACCATCGGAACGGGCCGGGAGACCCGTTCTGCGTTTGGTGGCTTGGCGAGTTTCCCCTGGGAGAGCTCGACCGCTGCCGAGTAGACAGGGTATGATCGCGGACATGACCCTGTTGAGTCGCGTTTGCTGGTTGTCCTTGTGCCTTTTTGCCGGTTTCTCAGGATTCGCGGAGGCGGAGACGATCGAATTTCGTGGGGCGCGATTTTTTGTGTATCGCTTCGATCCGAAGGTCGAAAAGCTGGAGCTGTTTCTCCCCGGCCAGGGGCCGAATCGTTCGCCGACGTTTCAGCAACTGGAAAAGGATCTCAACGCGAAGGGGCGTCGTCTGAAAGTGGCGATGAACGCGGGTATCTACGAACCCGGGTTCAGGCCGAGTGGGCTGACGATTTCCGAGGGAAAAACGCTCGTGCCGCTGAACACTTCGGGTCCTCCGCCGAAAACCAGTCCGAACGATTTCACGCCCAATTTCTATCTGCTACCCAACGGAGTGTTTTTCATCCGCCCGGACGGCACGGCGGCGGTCAGGTCGACAGATTTCTATGCGAAGGCAAACGAGTCGCCGCGTCTGGCGACACAATCCGGCCCTCTCGCTCTCGCGAGCGGGAAGATTCATCCCGCTTTCAACGAGAATTCGCAAAGCCGACTGATCCGCAACGGCGTCGGAGTTGATTCAAAAGGGCGAGTGGTCCTGGTCGCGTCGGATCGGACGCCGGATGTCGGACGGATCAATCTCTGGGGTTTCGCCGCGCTGTTTCGTGACAAGCTCGATTGCAGGAATGCGCTTTACCTCGACGGCGATATTTCCCGGCTCTACATCCGCGGTGAGACCGACACCGAGGTGCCACGATCCAATTTCTTCGCCGGAATTCTGGCGATCACGGAACCGCTCAAATGACGCGGTTGGCGTGGAACAGTAAGTAGAACGGGTCTCCCGGCCCGTTGCTGCATCGGTCCTCTGTTGAAAACGGGCCGGGAGATCCGTTCTACGGAGGATATCGACCCACAAAAAAACGCGTCCGGGTTTTCCCGGACGCGTTTGGAGAATTCGTCGGAGCTTGATGGCTCTGCTGATTACTCGGCCTTGGGAGCCTCTTTTGCGGGAGCGGCGGGTGCTTCCTCGGCGGGAGCCGCCGCGGCCGGGGCGCCGGGTTGCTCGATCTTGGCCTCTTTCTGCAAACCTTCAAGATAGCCCTGCATCTTTTGGGTCTTGCGATCTTCGAGCATGCCTTCGCTCAACTTGTCTTTCACGTCGGCAAAAGCGAGTTGCTTGGCGTCCTTCTTGTCGGTCACCTTGATGATGTGATAGCCGAATTGGGTCTGGACGAGGTCGCCGACGGCACCGATTTCCTGGCTGAAGGCGGCTTTTTCAAATTCGGGAACCATCTGGCCGTGGCTGAAGGTGCCAAGGTCGCCGCCCTGGGCCTTGCTGGGGCAGTCGGAATGCGCCATGGCGACTTCGGCGAAGTTTTCACCCTTCTTTTCGAGGACCTGCGCGCGAAGCGATTCGGCTTCGGTCTTTTTCTTGGCCAGCTCGGCTTCGTCGGTGATGCCCTGAGTTGAAACGAGAATGTGCGAAGCCTGCACGCTTTCTTCCTCTTTGAACTCGTCGGGGTGCTCGTCGTAATACTTTTTCACCTCGGCCTCATCGGGCTCGGCGACGTCGCCGGTGACCTTTTCGATCAACTGGCGGATCTTCATATCTTCGGTCATCTGGGCGCGAATGTCGTCGAGGGACAATCCAGCGGACTCGGCGAACTGCTCGAGCGTGGCTCCTTCGGGGAGCTGCGATTTGATCTCTTCCAGATTCTTCGCGATCTCGTCGTCGGAAGCCTTGAAGCCGTCCTTGTTCGCGGCATTGAGCAGGAGGGTCTTCTGGACCAGCTCGTTCATGATCATCTGCTCGATCTGCGGCTGAAGCATGGCCTGCTGTTCGGGTGGCATCTGCTGGAACTGACGGGCGTAGCGCTGCATGAAGCGCTCGCGAACGTCGTTCTCGGTAATGGCCGTGCCATCGACGGTGAGGAGAGTCTTGTTGGTCTGGCCGGTCGCCGCCTCCTCGGGAGAGGGCAGGGGACGCGGGCCGGCGCCATCGTCCTGGGCGTGAGTGAATGCCGGTAGAGCGGCGAGGCTGAGGGCGGCCGCCAGTCCGGTGAGGGTGGGGGTGATGTTTTTCATGGTTAAATAAGAGAGGGGGCTCGTCGTGGCGCGCCCGTGGTTTGGTGGTCTGTTGTGCTGAGCGCTCGAAGTGTGAGCTTCGAAAGAGAAAATCCGAAATGTCACCGTTCGTTGGCTGTCTTTCTCAATCGCACCCGGCTGATCAGAGGATCGTGATTGGCGAAACAGAAAACGGAGTTTCCACCAACGGAAAGTCGAAAGACCAACGAGAGAAATGGAGATTTTTCCGCGGCTCGGCGCCGGGACGGGGGGACTTTCGCCGGAAACCAGGTTGGAAACAACCGGAAACTTGAGCCCGCAAATGCGGGACTTCGGAGCCATGAATCCGCCTTTCCGGAGGCCCGAGAGCTTTGCTAGTCTGAGGCCATGAAACCGAATCGGCGGCGTTTTCTGAAATCCTCGGTCGGCATTCCGCTCCTGGCCGCGGCGGGGTCCGGACGAAGCCAGGCGGCGGAACCCGCGGCGAGACCGAATCTGGTCCGTGACGAGAACGCCAAGCCGGGCGCGACGGACTGGCAACTGACGCGGGTGCGACTGGATCAGCACGCCGGTTTCCGCGGGTCGGACATCGAGGGCTATTGCTCGCGCCAATCGGTGGCGGCGGGTGAGGCGCTGGACATTTTCGTGAGCACGAAACACGACGGAGAATTCACGCTCGAGATTTTTCGCACCGGCTACTACGGCGGACGAGGAGCCCGGTTGATGAAAACCATCGGACCGTTGCCAGGGAAGCCCCAGCCAACGCCGGAGTCGACCCGCGGCGACCGCCATCTGCACGAGTGCCTCTGGGAACCGGCGACCACCTTGACGATCCCCGACGACTGGCCGAGCGGCGTTTATCTCGGTCGACTGACGACGCCCGATCAGACCGGGCGCGGGTATTGGCAGAGCTACGTGGTATTCATCGTCAAAGACGATCGGCCCGCCGATATCTGCCTGCAGTGCTCGGACAACACTTGGCAGGCCTACAACAAATGGCCGTCGAACTTTTCCGTCTACACTCATCCCAAAGGCAACCAGGGTCCGTGGGCGGATGTCAGTTTCGACCGGCCCTACGCGAAGTATGCCCAGATCTATGAGAACCCGATGTCGATCGGGTCGGGCGAGTGGCTCTGCTTCGAGTTTCCCATGGGCTACTGGCTGGAGGAGCAGGGCTACGATGTGACCTACTGCTCGAACTCGGACATGACCGATCCGGAGTACGCCCGGCCCGGAAGGTTCAAGGCCTTCCTCAGTAATGGACACGACGAATACTGGGACATCCGGCAACACGAAAACGCGGTGAAGCTGCGCGACTCGGGCACCAACCTGATGTTTTTTTCCGGCAACGCAGTCTGTTGGGTCACCCCACTCACGCCGAGTACGGATGGGCGGGAAAAACGCATCATGTTCCGCGGCGGTCCCTACGGGGGCGAATACCGGTATGCGACGGCACGCGAGCGTGACGAGGGACCGTTTCCCCATCGCGGGCCGGACGAGGGCTACCTGATGGGGGCGCGGAATGTCGACCCGGTGAATGGCGGCGGCGACTGGGTCTGCGAGATGCCGGATCACTGGATTTTCGAAGGCACGGGGATGAAAAAGGGTGACGCGATTCCCGGCCTGATCGGTTGGGAATACCACGGCGATCCGCCGAAGGGCATCGACGGACTGGAAGTCGTGGCAGCCGGCACGGCCCTGCAGGGCGGAGTGAATCCCCAGCAATGGGCGGCGACGATTTACCCGGGGCCGAAGGACAATTTCGTGTTCAACGCCTCGACCATTTTCTGGTGCCAGGGCCTGAGTTCGCCGCCCGGACACATGCTGCCGTGGTCGCACTGGTCGCGTCCCCACGGGCCCGATGCGCGGGTGCAGCGGATCACGAAAAACCTGCTGGATCGCGCGGTGGGGTAGTGATGCGGAACGTGGGGATTGGCTGGGAAAGGCCAGCGTAGAATCGACTTCAGTCGATTCGAGGATGCGGCTGAAGCCGCATCTACTATTTCTGCAGGAAAGCGATGAGATCCCTCACCTCATCGGGCTTCAGTGTCAGCAGCAGGCCCTCGGGCATGATGGATTGCGGGAGCGTCTCGCGCTTGGCGATGTCGTCGAGATTGATGATCTGTTCGTCCGTCGGCGTTCGCATGGTGACGGCGTATTCGTTTTCACCCTTCAGGTTGCCACTGACGACGCTGCCGTCCTTGCGGGTGATGATGGTGAGCTGGAAATCCTGCGGCAGCGTGGCGCTGGGATCGACGATGTTTTCCAGCAGATAGTAAACTTCACCGCGATTGGCGCCGGTGAGATCGGGTCCGACCTGGCCGCCCTCACCGTGGAGGGTGTGGCAGGCCATGCAGAGTTGCTGGAACTTGGTGTGCCCGTTTTCGACGTCGGCCTTGGCGAGCACGTCGGGAAGCAGTTGATCCTGGAATTGCTTGATCAGGGCGCGTTTCTCGGCCGAGGACGACTTGGTGGTTCCCCAGACTTCGGCGAGTCGTTTCTGCAATTCGTCGTGCTCCTTGCCTTTGAAACTCTGAATCTGGCGGGCGTGGAAGGCAGTGACCGCGTTTTTCGGAATGGCTCCGGATTCGAGAGCGGAGAGAAGGGCTCGGGCGTAGGCGGGATTGGTCACCAGGGTGTTGATGGTGGCCAGTTGACTTTCGCCGGTCAGGTCGGCATAGGCGTCGACGAGCGCGGAAGCGATGCCGGGTTTGCGAATCGCCCCGAGGGCCTCAATGGCCTGGGGATGAATGCCAGCCCGGTTCGTGTCCCCGATTACCGCCAGGATGGCCTCGGCGCTTTCCTGGTCGCGGGCTTCTGCGATGAGATCCAGGGCGAGCGCGACCGCCTGATCGTCGGCGTCGGCATCGCCGAGGATGGCGCGTTGCCGTTGCAGGGCGGAGTCGCGATTCAGGAAAAAGTCGATCCGATCCGCCAGCGGGCGAAGTTGGTCGGATTTCGCCAATTCCGCGAAGAGTTGACCCCAGCCGTCGGGTGCCTCGATGGAGGGAAGCCCGGCCAGGCCGCTCTGGACACCTTCCAGCATTCGGGCGCGGGTTTCGACGTCGGGGTTGGCGGCGATGAATTCAAAAACGGGCGCGAGATTCCGGTCCTCCGCCAACCGACGGCTGATGTGATTCTGCAAAACCGGAATCTTCGAGGCGGCGAGCAATTGAAGCGCTCGTTCGGGCTCGGCGGCCACGTGATCCTTGATGCCGAACCAGATCATCAGCGGGAGATTCTGATCATCAGCGATCGCGGGATCTTCGACGAGTTGTTTGGCGACGCGCCAGCCGATGCCGTCGAACGAGGCTTTCTGAAGCAATGACGCCCACGCCAGTCGAACCTGGAGCGAGGGATCCTTCGCGTTGAACGCGATCTGGACGTCGACGTCGTCTGCGTATTCCTTTTCCGTGCAGACCCTGACCGCCCACGTGCGAACGGCCTCGCTCTCGTCGTGCACGAGATCGTTGAGCGCATGGTGCGGCAGGGTGCCGGTGGCGTGAAGGGTCAGAAAAAGGCGAAGGCGCGTCGCGTCCTCGGGATGCACCGCGAAGACTTTGCGCAGGGTTTCCTTGAATTCCTCCGGATCCTCGAGTTTG
>JAGRPB010000124.1 GCA_020439945.1 Verrucomicrobiia bacterium | reverse complement strand
ATTCCAACACGGATTTGGTCAACTCCTCCACAAAAAGCGGCACCCCGTCGGTGTGGGCGAGGATCTGATCCATCACCACATCCGGCAACGATCTGCCTTCGGTGACCGTCTCGACCAGTTGGGCTCCCGCGTGACGCCCCAGGCGATCCAGAATGATGGTGGTCACCCCATCCTGTCCGGTCCACGGAGGGACACAGTCCAGTCGGTAGGTCATCAGCAGGATGACGGGCAGTTGGCGCACCCTCGAAACGAGCAGTTCGAGCAAGTCGTGACTGGTGGGGTCGATCCAGTGAATGTCTTCGACCACGAGCAGAGCGGGCGCCCGCCGGGAGCGCGCCTCGATCTGGTCGGCCAGGGCTTCGAGCGTTTTTTCCTTCTGCTTTTGCGGGGAAAGTTTCGGTGATTCGTAGCGATCCGTGGGAAGCGAAAACAGGGCGGCAAAGAGCGGAGCGATCTCCCTGATCTGGGCGTCGTCGCCCACCAGCGCCGCTTCCAACTTTTCCAACCGCGTATCGGCGGGGTCGTCACGGGCAAATCCCGCCGTGGAATCGAATTGTTCGATGAAAGGGTGGAGAGGTGAGTTCAGGTGGTAGGGAGAACACTGGTAGTGAAGGTCGGAATGCGGCTCGGTGATGTTCTCCCGCAGGGCCTGACTCAGGCGGGATTTCCCGATGCCGGCCTGACCTCCAATGAGAACGATCTGGCCTTCGCCGTTCCGGGCTTGTTGCCAGAGACGTTCCAGCAGCGCGGTCTCCTCGCTCCGACCGATCAGGGGCGACAGTTCCGTTTCGGCGTGCGCGGCCTTGAACCGTCCCTCCGTGCGGCGTGCCTCGTCCACTCGCCAGACTTCAACCGGTTCGGCGATCCCCTTGAGAGGATGGGTTCCGAGGGACGTCAGAGAAAAGGCATTGCCGAGAAGGCGTTGTGTCGAGGGAGCAATGACAATCTCATCGGGACCGGCGAGGGATTGTAGACGGGCGGCCAGGTTCGGGATTTCGCCGACCACGAGTCCGGTTTCCAACTTGCCGTCCCGTGAGGCTTCGCCCACCACGACTGAACCGGTGGCCAGACCAATGCGAACGACCAGGGGCTCCGCCGCCTGGATCGATTTGACGGCTTCCACCATTTCCAGAGCCGATCGCACGCCGCGTTCGGCGGCGTCCTCGTGGGCGGTCGGCCATCCGAAATAGATCAACAGCCCGTCACCGAGATAGTTGGCCACGTAGCCTTCGTAGCGAAGCACGACGTCGGTGCAGGTCTTGTAGTAGGACTTGATCAGGAGGTGCAATTCCTCCGGATCGAGACGTTCCGAAAGCGTGGTGGAACCGACCAGATCGCAGAACATCACGGTCAGGTGACGCCGTTCGCCGGTCGGCGCGTTTGGCGTCGGTTTTTCGAGTTCGGTGATTCTCAGCGCGTCGGACGACTTCAGTTCCGCGATCGCATTGAGAAAGCGCTTTCGTGGACCGAATGGAAGCCCGAGTTCTTTGAGATCATCCTCCGACAAAACCCGGAGGGCTTTCAGATCGACCTCATTCTCGACCAGCAATGCCTCGTATTCGGCGAGGTCGTTCGCTTTGAGCCAATCAATCAACAACTCGCTCATGTCGCCCTCCTTTCGACCGCGGGGGAGACGGCGTTCTCGCAGGAAATCAGCATACCCCGGGCGATCAGCCAGCGTGCGATGGCCCAGCCTTTCGAGGGGGGAACCTCCGGCATCCAATGGCGCACCAGTTCTGCCTGAGTCATGCCGGGCCTCACCTGGCACACCAGCGGAGCGAGTTCGACACCGCCGAGAAATGCGACCGGCGCATCGAGGTTCGGAGAGGTCACGGCCGGACGCGAAGTGATGAAGTCATCGACCAGACACGGTGTCGGAACGATTGAAACCTGAGGCGCCAATTTCACCGGAATCTCGGGAGACATCTCGGCGGAAAGGTGGTCGATCGTTTCCGGTCGCGCTTCGTTTTTTCCGGCCCGCTCTTGCCAGAAACTCGTCGGTCTTTTCATCGCGACTTTTCCATAGTGGCCGCGCGCCCAGGTCCGATGACTGTTTGAGGCATCGTCCAGGCTGCGGTGATAGAACTGTTTCGCGATCTCGCCGGATTCGGGGCATTTCAGGAGGGTGTTCACCACCGCGGCTCCGGCGAGGGCGGATTGGATCGCCTTCTGCACCCCGCTGGAGGAAAGGGGATCCAAAGCCATGGCCGCGTCCCCCACCTTGATCGAGTTGGCGGTCACGCATTCCTCGTCGAGAAAGGGCGTCGCATCGATCGCCTGAACCCCATCGATCAGCTTCGCCTCGGCTTCGGGCGGCAGGAGTGACGAAGAGGCGATGAGACGAAGGAATTTCTCTTCCAGGCTGCCAGGCAAGGCGCGGAGATCCCGCGGATCGAGAAAGACGAGCGTGTTGTAGGTGCCGTCGGGGAGAGGCACTCCCCAATACCATTCGCGGGATCCCGCTTCGATGCGCGGATTCCCGGGTAAACCCTTTCCGGACCAGTATCCGTGCAGGGCGATAGTACGGGGACCGGTTCGCCGGCGACGACGAGGGAGCACACCGGCTCGGCCGGTGGCGTCTGCGAGAAAACGCACCTGCACTGGGGTCATCCTTCCTACCTCCTCGAGGGTCACCTTCCAACCGACACCATCGCTCTGCAAGTTTTTCACCATGGCGGGTTGGAGGACCATGACGCCGGCGTTGCGGGCCTGATCGAGAAGGATGCGATCGAACTCTCCACGATCCACCAGCATTCCCTTGCCTTGCGGATCGTCGCGTTCCCTTACTTCCTCCCAGGACACACTCACCCTGTGAACGCGAGGAAACGCGGCTCTCTCGATGGCTCGATCGGCACCGATGCTCTCCAGCAACGCCAACACGCCGGGAGTGAGCGATTCGCCGAGATGGCGGCGGGGAAACGTGGCCCGCTCCACCAGGCAGACTCCCCATCCATGCTGGGCCAATTTGATGGCAAGGACGCTCCCGGCGGGGCCGCCTCCCACGATGCAGATGTCGGTCGTTTTCAGCATGAAGCGTCTTCGCTTAAACCGTCGCCGTTTCCGGTTGCCAGGCGAATGGCAGGTGATCGCCGCCGGCTGACAGGCGCAGGTAAGCCTCGAAGCAGTAATGAAGCCAGCCACGGATATAGTCGCAGGCCGGGCGACCCCGGCTGATCACCTCGTGGTGGCATCCGCCTCCGCACAGGTAGCGGGCCCAGCAGGAGCGGCAGGGATCCTGGCGATGAACATGACGATCGGCGAGCCAGCCGTTGCGGCGTTGCCGATCGATTCCGTCTTTCAGGGACCCCATGAATCCCTCGTCATCGCCCACGAAGCGATGGCAGGCCGCGAGGTCGCCCTCGGCCGAGACTCCGAAATAACCGGCGCCGGCACCGCAGGGATAGGGACGGTGGGTGCCGCGCTCGATCTCTTTCATCGCGTTCACCATGTTGGCGAAGGCGTAGCGCTCCCCGGCGATGACCCGGCGTTCGAACTCGCGTCCGCAGTCGACCATTTCCGCGAGCATTTCCTCGAGCGAATCGATCTCCATTTCGCCCTCGCCATTCGGAGATCTCAGGAGCGGGGAAAACCCGACGCTGTGAAATCCCTCGGCGAGAAACTGATCGAGCGTCTCCCGGAGCCGGAGATTTCGCGGCGTCACCGTGACGCGGGCGGTCACCTGCATGTTCCGCTGCCGGACTAGCAGGGGGCGGAGCCTGGACATGACCGTGTCGAAACTGCCGCGACCGCTCTTGTAGGGCCGCAGGGCATCGTGGACTTCCGCCGGTCCGTCGAGACTGACCGTCACGGCGAAGCCGTATTCCTCGAAGAACTCGGCATCGCTCTCCTCCAGCAGCGTGCCGTTGGTGGTGATGGAAAAATCGAGGTGCACGCCTCGGCGCCTCGCGAGATCGGCGGCGCGCCGGGTCACCGCGCGGAGATCGGCGCGGTTGACGAGCGGTTCTCCGCCGAGGAAAGCCAGGTTGCGACGGTCC
Source organism: Verrucomicrobiia bacterium (assembly GCA_020439945.1). Lineage (GTDB taxonomy): Bacteria > Verrucomicrobiota > Verrucomicrobiia > Verrucomicrobiales > DEV007 > JAEUHH01. Next base: position 12,904 of record JAGRPB010000124.1, on the reverse strand, counting down.
CCGGGCTCCGCCTCCGCGAGCAGCAAATCGACGGCGGCGTCGGCTGTTTCACGAGACATGTTCCGGGCGGTTCCCCCGAAATCACCCTGCTGGGCGTAGCAATAGGTGCAGCCGAGATTGCATTTCTGGGCGATCGCCAGCGACAGCGCGTAGAGGGGAGGATCGGCCAGCGGTTCATCGTCGATGAAAGGGGCGTCCGGTTGCAGGCCCAGGCGTCCCAGTACGTCGGTCAGTCCGCCTCTGCCGCGTGCCGCATTCAGTTCGTTGAACGTCCCGGCATCGGCATCGAATAGACGGCTGCCATCCACGAGGAAAACATGACCACCAACTTCGGCCTCGAAGAGGTGAAGTTCGGAATCCCCGGGTTTCGACACCGTCATCAGCCGGCGAGCTTCGGCTCGTCGGCGTTCCTCTTCCCGCTGCTTACCTTTTTCGTTCCCCGTGGATTTGGCCGGGCTCTTCACAATCAGTATACCTGCTCGGATTCCCCCCCGGTTTGGGTCGAGGTGGAATCTCCGTTTCCGGAATCGCGATGGGGCAGGGCCCGGTCGGCATCGCGTCCGCCGATCTGGAATTTGAGGATGGTTTCCCAGGATTTGAAGAGGTCGTCGTAGTGCCAGAGATCCTGATCGACATAGTCGTCCGCGATGTAGTTTCCGGTGCGTTCGCGTTGCAGCCAGTTGTCGCCCCGGCTGGCTCCGGAAGCGGAGGGCTCGACGTTGACGTAGTCGGGTCGGGCGGCGGCCCAGTAGTAGCAGGAACACTCCCGGTAATCGTTCTGCCACGGCGAGCAGAGGCCCTGCGTCAGTTCGCCGGGCTGCGCCAGGGCGGGGGAGATCACCGCGGTGTCGGCTTCGAAAAACGGCTGAACCTCCAGTTCCAGCGTGAGATAGCTCCCGTCTTCGCCGGTCCATCGGGCCTGGTCCAGCCAGACGGCTTCGGCGGTGAAGTCGCACGTCACCTTTTTCCCGGTGTGATGGCGGAGAATGTTGGCCAGCGAGTTGGACCACTCGAGGGGAGCGATGCCGTGGGGATTGTCATCGGTCGCCAGCACCACGGACTGACCATTGACGTCAGCCGGGGAGGGACCGATGGCCTGGGTCATCATGAATTGGCCTTCCACGCGTAGCAGGCGGTGACCGGAAAGGTCGGGAAGGCCGCGATCGCCCGCGGAAGGGTCCATCCGGATCACGAGATTGTCCCATTCCCGCAATTCGATTCCCGCGAAAACGCGGCGCCAGGCGGCCCGGAAGTCGACCTCCAGACCGGGGGTGCAGTTGCTCACCGCCGTGACCGGCCGGGAGGCGACCGGGTTACCCGCCGCGACGTAGTGGAGTTGAGCCGAACGATTCCGCGGTGTCAGGGGACCGGGGTGCAGCGGGTTGGGCAGCTTTTTCGCCATGCCTGACCCCAAACGCAGGTTCGAGGCTTTCACGATGGTGTTGATCTGGCGCCAGGTGAGCGCGAGGTAGTTTCCGTCCGCCCCGCACATCATGGCCGGCATTTTTCTCCGCCCCCGATTGGTGAAATCGGCGACTTCATCCGGCCTCCGAAGCACATCGGCGAACCAGGGGGCCGCCCCGCCCCGGAGGGCGGTGAAAACCTGCTGATGAAGCCCGAGAATGGCCAGCGTGTCGGCGGTCCGCTCGGAAACGACGGGTCGCATCAGGCGCTGGGTATCGAAAGCCTCCTCGGCCGGCATGGTGTCGAAATCGAGCGGGTCTCTCCCGTTGACCGGATTGCCGTTCATGACGGCGATGTTGAGAAAGCGCACGGTTTCGAAGGCCCGCCGAACGATGTCGATGGCACGCGCCCGGGTGACTTCCTCCGGTTCGTCCGTGGGGATGTCCGGACCGTGAATCACCTGGTCGAGATCGTCGGCGAGATTGCGCAGGAAAAGCGAATCGGGAACGATCGCCGGAGGTCCCGCGGTGATGCGTGCGTTCGCGATGAGGGGATCGCCGGACTTGGGCGTGAGGCGCACCTCGACAATGCCGTCACAGGCGTCGTCCAGGTAACCGCGGCTGATGGCGATGTTTCCATGCAACCACGGAGGCGCCGGCGGAACGGAGGCGAAAAGAGACGGCGGCATCGTCTCATTCATGAAAGGGCCGGAGTAGTCGGGATCGGCATTGTCGATGCCGGAAGCCACCGCGAAACCGCACCATTTGCCCTTCTTCGTGTCGTAGATGAGCCGGTTCTCCGGGACGTCGTAGATTTCCTCCTTCTCCATGAAGGGATCCGATTCCGGCGATTTTGGTGGCGGATGATTCGGGCCGTAGATGAGCCCTTTTGCCGGAGTGAAGCGGAGTCGGATTTCCGGATACCGCTTGTTGGGGCGGATATAACGAACCCTGCCGAAATCGATGTAGGCTTCGTCGTTGATGAAATTGGGACTGTGGCCTTCGAGGATGTTCGATTCATGGTTGGAGAACCAATCCAGGTCCGCCGTCACCGCGTCTCCCTCATCCTCGGTGCGACGCGTGACCTTGCGATTGGCCACCCGGACTCGCCAGGAAATCGCACTGGGATCCAGCCCCACCTCATCCAGCAACTCGGACGTCAACGGGACCAACTCGTCATCGTCGGTGATCGCGAAAACCTCGAGGAAGGGAGCGACCGGACGGATCATGTCGACATCGCCTTCCTTGCCCTCGCCCTTGATTAGATCTTTAAAGGCAATCTCCTCAGGAATGAACGAATCGGAAATCTCGCCGGACGATTCATCGACGACGAACGTCTTCTGCGGCCGAATCTCCCGAAACTCGAGCGGTTGGTCGGGGTCGTCATCGATGGTGTAATTGACCACCGGGTGCGGGGACGAACCGAGCCGGCCGATCGCGAGCGGGGGAAGGATGCGAAGTTCGCGGATTTTCATGAGCAGTGACCTCCGTTTCCTTTCAGACCATCGAGAACAGCCTCCACCCAGGCGGCGGCTTTTTTGTCCCAGTTGCAAAGCGTCCGGAGAAAGGGTTCGCCTTCATCGGGAGTCGAGTCGAGGCAATCGTTGGCGGGATCCAGGAGGGCGCGGCAGAGTTCCCTTGAGTAGGCGATGTTGTCCCGGTGGAGGCGCCAGCAGTCGATTTCGTCCGAGGGCAGATCCAGGCTGTATGGCATTCGGAATGGCGGTCCCGCCCGTCGTGGATCGTCCGGCGAGACCAGGGGCATCCGGACGAGAATGCCGGCGATGGCCTTGAGGTTGTACATTTCACCGAAGATCCGATGCATGACAGCGCCGCGGGTGTTGGGCTCATCCGGATCAACGATGCGCGCCAGCCGGTAGGTGTGGGTGAGGAAGGTGAGCAGCATCCGGTAACGGCAATTGAAGAGATCGGCCCATTTGGCCGAAGCGGGCCAGGAAATCACGGTGGTGCCGGTCGGCGGATTCTCCGGATCGCAGGTGGAGGCCGTGACCGGGTTCACCGGGACCTGGCGCGCAGGATTCCAATCCGGCGACTCGTTCAACTTCCGGTCGTAATTCCTGAGCACTTCGAGGAAACGGGCGTAGTGGGACGTTTCATGGTTCCTGCCGGGATGGAGATCCGGATTCTCCCCCTGACCGCAGATTTCCTTGATCGCGTAAAGAGCCTCCGTGCGGGTGGCGGCGCGCTCAATGATGATGTTGGCCTTGTTGTCGTCGACCTTCGTTTCGTCGCTCCCCGGCCTGGATGGATTCGGCCGGTATCCGCGACCCCAGTCATCCCAGGATGACTGGAAAGGATAGGAGTCGGGACGCAGGTCGGTCGAGGGGATCAGATCGCGTTTGGTGAGGATGTCGTGAACGAGGTGGTAAACCTCGCCCACCGGACGGGCGTCCGCTTTCTCCACCCAATTCTTCATCGTCTCTTCGAGAAAGGGGACTTCGATGTCCCGGATGTGGGCCCGGTCCGTGCCCTCCCGTGCGTCGCGGTAGAGCTTGTCGAGAAACTCGAAATTTCCCGGCATTTCCGCAAAAACATAGGCCGCGAGCGATTCGCGGGTCAGGGGCTCGAAGTTGAAAGGAAACGGATAGAAAGGGGAGTCCCAGGGGAAATTTTCGCGGTCGAAAGTGACCGGTCCGCCGAGCAGGCAGAGCAGATTCTGCACCGTGAGCAGGTGCCCCATCTCCTCGCGGGCGACGGTCAGGATCAACTCCTGCCAATCCTGAACCTCCTCCTGATCTTCCTTGGAGAGATGGTCGCCACCGAGCGAGTAGGCGGCGTAGAGATACTGGGCCATCAGCCCGTGCTCCAATTCACAGCCGATGTGCAGCAGCATGATCACATAGTCACGCCAGGTCATTCCTTCCGGCTTGTCGGGAAGTTCCTTGATCTCGACGTCGGCGCCTTCCTTGGCCCTGAGCCGTTTGCGGCGATGCTCGTCGACAGGCTTCAGAACTTGTGCGGTGTATTTGGCCATGGCTTTTTGCTTTCTGGTCGGATCCGCCCCGATGCGGGAGCCGGTTCCGACACCCTCCTGTCATCCATCGAACCGAAGCCGGGGAAGCAGATGAAGTGCCGGGCCTGGTTCCAAAATCAGGACCGAAACTGGTGGCGAGAAATCGCGACGACGGCATCCTCCCCATGCCGCGACCTGACCCACATTGCCGGTCATGCTATCGACCACAGCGAGACGGAACAAGGATTATTGTCAGGCGTTACCGATACATTTTCAGGCAGTTGAGTTTTGGAAAATGCAGTCAATATGGATTGTCGCCGCTTCCTGAGCCGGATTCCCAAGCGGGTGAGAGTGGCTGACGAGAGTGACTGCCTTTCAAAATCCTTGCTTGTGAATGTCGTTAGGGGTAATCGCAGGCTTGCCACCGGGCGGATGACAGGCTTAGTGTTATTCCCCTGATGACCTTCTACCTTGCCGATTCGCACCAGCCGACTCCGGTGTGTTCTGGCAAAGCAGGCCCCCCATCCATGATTATCGAAGCCGTCAGCCCCGCCGTTGAAGAGGCGAGCGAGTTGATTCTGGAACTGGACGAATTCATTGCCGGCCTCTATCCCGAATCAACCATCAACGGGATCGACGTGAGCGAATTCGAAGAGGCCGGTGGCTATTTTGTGATCGCCAGAGTGGGGACCGAGGCCGTCGGATGCGGAGGGTTCCGCCCGATCGACGAACAGTGTGTCGAGATCAAGCGCATGTTCGTCCGCACCGCTGCGCGCCGCCGGGGAATCGGTCGTGAGATCCTGAGACACCTCGAAGCCGAGGTGCGACGCCGGGGATTCTGCACCATGGTACTCGAGACCGGGTGCAACAACGCCGAGGCAAGAGCCCTCTACGAATCCGAGGGCTACTTCCCCATTCCCAAGTTCCTCGGCTACGTCGGTATCCCGATCAGTCGCTGCTACGCCAAGTGGGCCTGACCGGGAAATAGGGAAAGACAGAAGGTAAAACCCGCACCGATCCGGTTCCGTCAGAACCGTCTCGTCAACGTCAGCGTGAGCGCGTGTCCCTCCGGCCGATCCTTGGCATCGATCTCGTGGTTGTAGCGGACCGAGGTGAACAGCTCCAGTTTCGGGCAGAACAGATTGATCTCGGGACCGATCGCGACCACGTGATCCTTCACCCCGCTGGCGCCGGGCCCCTGGTCCGTGGTGGTCTGCTGCTGGTAGTAACCCGCCATCCCGATCTCGAATGTCTTGGTGAGCGCCTTGCTCACGCCCCATTCCATCGTCAGCGTCTGGCCGGGCCTGATGCCCAGATCCTGGTGCTCGTGGTGAAACTCATAGCGATTCAGCAGTGAAACCGACCATGTCTTGTCCTTGTCCGGATACCACGTGCCGCCGGCGGTGAACATGTGGGACCAGAAACCTTTCCAGATCAGGGCGGGGCGATTCGGATCGAAGTCTCCCGAGGGAATCCAGAAACCGTAGCCGACCCCGGCATCGTGCTGGGCGCCGTGCCAGGAGAGCGTGATCGGTTCGACGAAGATGTCGCCGATCCCGAAGTAATCATCTTCCGCATGGAAAGGCGTGCCCTTGATGCCCTGTTCCCAGTCGACCCAGGCAAATGGCACCAGAATGTCCGCCCCGTAGAAACCGCCGAGAATCTTCTGATCCGTGATCCAGACCAACCGCGGCGCCAGGGCGATCGCGTTGATGTCGAAATCGAAACCGGCGGGAAGTCCGGCCACCTCCAGATCGTCCGCGCCATAGAAGAGCGTGTAGTCTCGCAGGTAGAGACCCGGAGGCGGAAGGCTGCCACCCTTGACCCCTTCCACTCCCATCGGGTAGTGCCCCGTGAACTGTGCCGTGGCGTCCTCCGAGAGCGCCATGACCCCGACCACTGCAGCGAACAGCATTGCAAGTTTCTTCATGATTGGATGGGTGGTTCGATTCGAGAATGCGCGGGGGGTATGACCACGACCGTGTGAAAAATGCCATGCCCCGTCAATGAATTAATCCGGGGGGCGGCTCGGTTGGGAGAGATAGCGTGATCACCATTTGTGCCGATCCCAGTACCGCATGCAGGATGGATGTGGACCTTGGCATTCGTTTTGGAAGTGACTTAAACACTGCTTCGCATATTGTTGAAAAAGGTATGGCAATCGTAGTCAAGGGTGGTCCTTCAGAACAGCGAAACACTCGTCAGGGCGATGGAACGATCTCGGGGCTCTTGGAGAAGGAGGTCGTTGACTACAGCGGAACTGCGGAGCCCATCCTCCCAGTCGCCGAGGCTTCTATGGTTCAGCTTAGGCCAGGGCCTGCACCTACCAACCTCGCCGTGTTTTCATCTGACAAGATCTCGGTGCTCGGAATGCATCACCATGCTTCCAGCGTCGGTGTCATCGTCATGAAACCGGACTACTTCAGTTTCATGTGGTGGGACGGGAACGAAGAATGCCGGATCAATGGAAAGCTTGCTCGGAGCACGGAGATATACGCGCAAGGCGAGCAGGACGGGTTTTATGCAGCCGGCGGCGCTCGCCAGACCATGGGGATCGCGGTTCGGCGCAGCGAGTTGATCGCAACCCTGGCCGCCCTCCAGGGAGTAGGCCCTGAAGATGTGCAACTCGATCGCACCGTTCTGCAGCTCTCGGCGAAGGCCGCCGGTCGATTCCGATCCAGCATCGGCACGCTCCTGGGGAACGCATTCGAACCGGGACCCGATGGCTTTCGGAGCAGGATTGCCGGCGACCCGAGCGAGGCGATTTTCGGTCTGCTGGTGGATGCCTACCTCGGTTCACCGCCCAACCAGCTGAGGGAGGATCGGCCGCGCCGACCGGAGAAGATTGTTCGGCAGGCCGAGGAATGCTTTTTCGCGGCACAGGGAGCGCCCGTATCGCTGGCAGACCTCTGCGCTGCGGCGAGCGTCAGCCAGTCCTCCCTCTACCGTGCCTTCAGTGCGGTCTGTGGCGAGCCGCCACTTGCCTATTTCCACAAGCGCCAGCTCACCGATGCCCGAAGGAGGCTCGTCCACTTGCCCGCCTACCGGGGAGCCGTCAAATTCGCCGCCCTTTCCGCAGGCCTGAGTGAGCTCGGCCGGTTCTCGGTCGAGTATCGGACGCTGTTCGGTGAATCCCCGTCATCGACTCTTGGGAGAAAGCCACCCAATTCGTCGGTGTCGAGCCCTCGCAGCAACCGGTGAGCGAAGGAAGCGATCGTTTCTCCTGTTCCGATTCTCCTCCGGCAGCCGAGAGGGGATCGTAGTCCCCGCACCCCGCACCCACGCCAGTCGATGCGTGGCGTTGGGAAGATCTGCATACAAGTCAGGGCAATCCACGATTGCCACCATATCGGTTGCTTCATACGGTGGCTTGTGGAACCGCAAAGCCAGTTTTTCGCGAGACAGGTTCGTAACGTGAAACATCAGATCGTGGCCTCCTTCGGAGCCGTCTTGCTGTGCGTCTCGACCGATGTCCGGGGTCGGGAAACCAAGGTTGAGTTGGAAAACGGCTCCGCCCCCGAGATGTCCTCTGGTGAAGTCGACCGCGAAAGGGCCGATCCGAACTCCTGCTCGCCAAGTTCGAGAAACGGTGGTTTGCGAGATCTTCCCCGGCCAACCGGGGGGGAAGGCACGAGAGCGAGTGGTTCGGTATGTGCTGCTTTGTTTCAGGATTTTAACTTGTATGACAAAGCACGCAGCTGCCATGCTGCGAGGCGGAGCATACGATTCATAGGAGGAACCAGATGAAAAGATCAGAAACGAGCGCCAACAGTAATCCCATCCCTATCTCCCGTTCGCCCCGCGGATGGAGGCACCATGGTCCGAAAGCCACGGGAAAATCCTTCACGAGATTCTTCGCGGCACTCCTGGGCCTGGTGGGAATCCCGATTCTTTCCTCCGCCGAACCGGACGAAGACTCTGCCTCCTCTCCGATCGAAGACGCTGAGCCCGCGGCGGTGAGCAAAACGGCGGATGAAATTGCCAAGGAACTGGCCAACCCCAACAATTCACTCGCCAGCCTGACGTTTAAAAATCAATACCGCTGGTATGACGGCGACCTTCCGTATGCAGGAGACCAGGGCAATTACACCCTGCTTTTCCAGCCGGTGTTTCCTTTCACGATGCCGGAAACTGAAAGAGGCGCCAAGGCAAACCTCTTTGTGCGCCCGGCGTTCCCTATTCTGTTTGACCAGCCCGTTCCCTCCATCGATGCCGGGGGATTCAATTTCGATGGCACGACGGCGCTGGGAGACATTGGGTTCGACATCGGATACGGGGTGACGGAACCGAACGGTATCCTTTGGGCCAGCGGATTGGTCGGAACCCTTCCGACGGCAACCAGTTCCGATGTGGCGGGGAAACAATTTCGGTTGGGGCCGGAGCTGCTTCTCGCGAAATTTGAAGACTGGGGAGTCTACGGAATTTTTCCCAGCCACCAGTGGAATGTCACCGGGTGGGACGATAGCTACTACAGTGCCTCCCAGGTTCAGCTTTTTTTCCGGGTGCTGCCGGGCGACGGCTGGAATGTTGGCAGCTCACCCATCATCAACTACGACTGGACGACGGAAAGCTGGACGATCCCGATCAGTCTTTCGGTGAGTAAAACCGTCACCATCGCCAACAAGCCAGTAAAACTCGAACTCGAAGGTAATTATTACGTGGAGCAGCCCGATGCTTTCGGCCCCCAATGGATGATCAGTTTCAACATTACTCCGGTCGTTCCGAACTTTGTCGAAAATTGGATACGTGGAAACTGAACCACCTTCCAGATGTTCCTCTCCTCAAAGGTTTCCGCGGCACTCCTGCTGCTACTTCCCGCCATCTCAGTTGAGGTAGCGACAACCGCCGTTGCTGCAGACAATGGTTTTGCGACACCGGTTAGCGTCGAGGGAACTCTCGCCAGAACTGCCGAAAGCCAGGAGGAGGGAGCGCTGGACGATTTCTACGCTTGCAAGAAGCAACTGGAACAAGACATCGGTCTGAGCTTCGGCTTCGACAACTTTACTCAATACCTGGGCGGCGAGGTTCGTGGCAGCACGACCGATTCCGCCTCCAACGTCTTCCGACTCTACGGAACCTGGACGTTTCTCGACCCTGGCAGTTCCGAGGACGGCGCGCTCGTCTTCAAGGTGGAAAACCGCTCGGCGATCGGCGGTAATACCTCCACCCAGGCGCTCGGGCCCAGCCTCGGCTACGCCGGCACCTTCGCCTCGACCTTCAGCGATGCCGGCTGGGTGCTCACCAATCTCTATTGGCGACAGAGGCTGTACGATGGGCGCCTCAGTTTCGTCCTCGGACAGGTAGACACCTACGACTACGTGAACGTTAGCGCCCTCGGCAGCCCGTGGACCGCCTTCACCAATCTGGCCTTCCAGCAGCAGCCGACATTTGCCGGACCAGGGCAAGGGCTGGGCACCGCGATTCAGTGGCGCTTCGACGACCACTGGGCGGTGCTGGGCGGGATCGCCAACGCGAACGGCGACGCCAGCGATCCCTGGAGCAGCACGGAGAAACTTTTCGACAGTGGCGAAACCTTCAAACACCTCGCCATCGGCTGGACGCCCGACTGGGAGGACCGCTTCAACCAGTCGGTGCAGATGACGGTCTGGCAGATCGATTCCCGTAGGGAAGCCGGCCTACCATCAGGCTACGGGTTGTCGTTGGCCGCATCGGCCCGATGCGGAAGCTGGATCCCCTTCCTGCGCGCCGGCTACGCCGAAGATGCGGGCGTAAGCCTGGACCGGGCGGTCAGCATAGGCACCGGCTACGATGCTCGCGGTGGCAAGGATCTCGCCGGCATCGGTCTCGGCTGGGGGCAGGCCCCGGGCATCGACCGTGATCAGCTCACCGTGGAAGCCTTCTACCGCTTCGACCCGAACCAGGCCATTCAAATCACCCCCGCCATCCAGTATGTCGCCAATCCCGCCCACAGTGCCACCGAGGACGACATCTGGGTCTTCGGCGCTCGGATGCGAATCTTCTTCTGACCCTTCTGACATCACTACTTCCAAGCAAGGTACAAACGGTGAAACGAATGAAGACACCAATTCGACAAGTCTATTCCGCTATTATTTTGTCAGGGGCGGTCTCCGCTGCATGCGGCCAGGATAATCCGCTGGCGAAATACCTGGAAGTCCCGGGGGCTAAGACAACCATGCCCGTTAGCGCAGCCAAATCACCATTTTCGCTCGAGTTTGCACAAGAAGCGCAAAAGAGCTTCGAAAACTTCCACTACCAGATGGGAGGCGACCATGCGCTCTATTACAACCTGCATCTGAGCGAGGTGCTGCCAACCGCTACTTCCAAACCGAGTGAGCTGTATAAGCCGCTGGAGAAGAGACTGAATCCGGAAGTTGGCAACAAGGTCACATTCCCCGTCAAAGAGGGCGAGCTCACGATCAATGAATACGTGGTCCACCCCCACCACCGGTTACAGGGGGTGCTCATGATCCACAAGGGTAAGATCGTCTACGAAGCCTACCCCGGGATGAACCCAATGGACCTCCACGCCTGGATGTCGCCCGGGAAAACGACCGTCGGTCTCGTGATGGCCCAGCTTGAGGCCGAGGGAAAGGTCGACATGCAAAAGGAAGTCGTGGAATACCTGCCCGAGTTTAAAGGGACGAACTGGGATGGCATCAAGATGATCGATGCCGCCAACATGGCTACGGGACTCCAGTTGGAGGAAACCCTGGACTCCATCATCAATCCCTCATCGATCATCGTGAAGTTCTTCAGCGCCGAGTTCGGAGCTCCCAATCCCGATACCGGAAAAGTGGATGACTGGTTGGCCATTTTGAAAGAAGCCGAAAAAATCGAGGGCGAAGAACCCGGGGAGGTTTTCCGCTACTCATCGGCCGTCACCCAAATCTTTGTGGTGATTGCCGAACGCATCGAGAACAAGACCTGGGCCAAACTGTTCGAGGAAAGGGTGTGGGGCAAGATGACCGCTCGTCTCGCAATGCAGCATCACCTGACGCCGGATGGCACCTCAGTGGCTCATGGCCTGCTCTCCACCACCCTCGAGGACTTCGGGCGCTTCGGCCTGTTGTTCACGCCGAGCTGGGAGAAAGCCGCCGTGGAGCCCGTGGTGTCCGCCGAGGTCTTGAAAAGACTGCAAACAGGCGGCAGCCCGGAAGCCTTTCGAAGAGGGGCGAAATTCGAGGGCCTGACAGAAGAATTCAGAGAGGAACCCCTGATGAACTCCTTCCAGTTCGATGCGGTGTTTGAAGACGGCGCGCTCTACAAGCACGGCAACGTTGGCCAGGGGATTTACATCGACCCGAAACGTGATTTTGTCGGAGTCTACTTCTCCACCAACGGCTACATCCCTCCCTATGGGGAAGACAAGATGATGGGGTATTTGCGTAGAGCCGCCAAATACCTGGATGGAGAATGAGCTCAACGTGATTTCAGCGGATGGAGAACTCTCAACAATGGCCACAATCCCTAGCACGATGAAACCACTCAAAGCGATCGCAGGTGCCACCCTACTCGCTGCCTTCACTTGCATGGCAGCGACGGCGGAAGAATCCGCAAAGTCCACCCTCATTACCAATGCCGTCGTATTCGACGGGGTGAATGAGGAACTCCAGGAGGGAGTCGATGTCCTCATCGAGGGAAACCTGATCAAGCAGATCGGCAAGGAGATCGCCACGCCTGAGGGGGCCGAGGTGATCGATGCCGGCGGGAAAACGTTGATGCCCGGACTCATTGATGCGCACTGGCACATGATGTGGGCCAAGCTCTCCGTGCCGGTGGTGATGTCGAAGGACGCCTTCTACCTCGGCATCATGGCTGCCCAGACCGCCGAGGAAGACCTGATGCGCGGCTTCACAACCCTGCGTGACGCCGGGGGCAACACCTTTGGCCTCAAGCAGGCCATCGACGAAGGGCTTACCCCGGGAGCCCGCATCTACCCCTCGGGCGCCTTGGTCAGCCAGACCTCCGGACACGCCGATTTTCGGCCAAAACTCCAGCCAGACGACCCGCCTTACCTTGAGACATCGGGCCACGCGATCATTGCGGACGGTGTCCCCGAAGTCATTCACGCGGTGCGGAAGCAGCTGCGGGCCGGGGCGACCCAGATCAAGCTGAACGCAGGTGGTGGGGTTTCCTCCGACCTCGATCCGCTCGACGTCAGGCAATACACCATGGATGAACTCCGAGCAGCGGTCGAAACCGCGGACACCTGGAACACCTATGTGTGCGTCCATGCCATCGGTGGTGACGCGGCGAGGGCAGCGATCGAGGCGGGCGTGCAATGCATCGAGCACGGCATGTTGATGAGCGAAGAAACGGTCAAGCTGATGGCTGAAAAGGGGGTGTGGCTGAGCATCCAGCCGATCCTCAATGATGAAGACGCCATTCCGTTCCCCCCGGGTTCGGTTAATCAAATGAAGTTCGAGCAGGTCGCGGAAGGCACAGACCGGGTCTACAAGCTGGCCAAGAAATACGGCGTCAAGACCGCGTTCGGCACGGATGTCATCTTCGATCCTGAACTTTGCAAAAAACACGGCAAGCTGCT
>JAGRPB010000123.1 GCA_020439945.1 Verrucomicrobiia bacterium | reverse complement strand
TTCAATGGCGGCACCAGCTTGTGGCTCTCGCCCCTGATGGCGAACAACGCGCTCCTGCCCGACAACGTGGAAACCTGGTCCTACCGGTTCACGGCGGGATCCGATTTCGACGCGACCAATTTCCGCGAAGTCCTTTCCGTCGATCAACTCGGCGCCAGCGCCGGCTCACTCCAACTCGGAAAAAACACCGGCAACACCATCACCGTCGGCGGCAACAACGCAACGACCGCTTCGGTCATCGGCAATGCCTTCCAGGTCATCCGTACCGGCTCCGGGAATATCGATCTCAATGTCGGTCGAAACCTCCAATTGCTGAATCCCTTCGCCTCCATCTATACCGCCGGAACCCAGGTGGCCGATCCGGCCTCGATCTTTGCGCCCAACGATTTCGTGGTGCCGATCACCATCAGCAACCTCACTCAGGGCAGCCTCGGCGCCCGTCAGCAGAACTATCCCGCCCAATACAGCCTGGCCGGCGGCAATATCTCCATCTACGCCGGTCAAAACATCGAGCGGAAAACCCGCAACAACTCGGGCCTGATCGACGATTCCTCCCGCCAACTGCCGAATAACTGGCTCTACCGGCGCGGCTACATCGGCGCGGACGGTGACTATGGACTCGTCCGGGTCGGCGCGGGTCCGATCGCGTTCACCGATCCGGCGGCATCGACCTCGTGGTGGGTCGACTTCAGCAACTTCTTCCAGAGCGTCGGCGCCCTCGGCGGCGGCAACGTGTCCCTGGTCGCGGGTGAGGACATCAAGAATGTGGACGCCGTCATTCCGACCAACGCGCGTGCCGCCATGGGAACGCCCAATGCCGCCGGATTGCTCGAACTGGGCGGTGGTGATCTCCTCGTGCAGAGCGGCAACAACATCGACGGCGGCGTTTACTACGTCGAGCGCGGTGTCGGTCGGCTCGAGGCCGGCAACGAAATCACCACCAACGCCACGCGCTCGCCTTCGCTCGGCATCATCCAGAACCTGAACAACCCCGACGCGGCAAGACTCGACCCGCTCACCTGGCTGCCGACCACGCTTTTCGCGGGCAACAGCTCGTTCCAGGTTTCGGCCAATGGCGATTTGCTGCTCGGTCCGGTCAGCAATGCCTTCCTCCTGCCGCCGGGAGTCAACAACCGCTTCTGGTACAAGACCTATTTCAATAACTACGGAGCCGACGCCGCCATCGAGGTGAGTTCGCTCGGCGGAGACGTGACTTTCCGAAACTCCACCACCACGCCGGACGCGGCAGTCGCGCGAAACATTCTCGAGATCTGGCTGGAACGCGAACAACTCCTCACCCAGGGCCCCACCGGCGCCGCCTACTACCATCCCTGGCTTCGCCTCGCGGAGACGAGTCTCCAACCTTTCATCAACCTTCTGCCGGTCCAGCCTCCCACCCTCAAAGCCACCGCGCTCAACGGAGACATCAATATCGCGGGCAGCCTGACGCTCTTCCCCTCGCCACAAGGACAACTGGAACTCGCCGCAAGCGGAGCGATCAACGCCCTTCAACCCATTGGCCTTTCCACCACCCGCTTCCCCGGCCAAACGGTCACGCTGTGGAGTGCCGGCCAGATCAATGTCTCGGATGCCAATCCCGATTCGGCGCCCTCTCCTCTTGATCCTTTCGCCTACTTCAGCGTCGTCGGAAGCTCTGCCAACGCCAATATCAACACGCAGCAGAACTTCCTCGCGAACCTCTCCAACCTCTTCACCGAATCCGGATCGACCACGGGCCGCTTCGCGGTTTCCCAAACCAAGCAGGCCCTGCACTCGGCCGGACTGTTGCACGCCAACGACACCGACCCGCTTCGCATCTACGCACTCGGCGGAAACCTGTCCGGCCTGCGACTGTTCTCACCCAAGGCGTCGCGTATTTACGCGTCCGAGGATATTTCGGACATCGCGTTCTACCTCCAGAACCTGAGCGAAGACGACGCCACCATTGTCACCGCCGGGCGCGACGTGACCGCATACGACGCCTCCAGTCCCCTCCGGGTTTCCTCGCTCAGCACCGGAAACGCTCTCGCCATCAACGAACGCCCTCTCGCCGGCGACATCCACATCGGCGGTCCCGGAAGCCTGCAGGTTCTCGCGGGCCGCGATGTCGACCTCGGCACGGGATCGAACAACCCCAACGGCACAGGAACCGGGATCGTCAGCCTCGGTAATATTCGCAATCCCTTCCTGCCTTTCGATGGCTCCAGCATCTTCGTCGGTGCCGGCCTGGGATCCGGAACCAGCCTGGCTGACAGCGATATCGAGTTCGAATCCTTCATCGATGAATTCGTGAAGGGTGGCGACGGCGAAACCTACCTGGCGGAGCTTGGTATTGATGATTTCGAGAGCCTGCCGGAGGAACAGCAGGCCCAGATCGCCCTCGAGGTCTTCTTCCGCATGCTTCGTGACGCCGGCCGGAATTTCAATGACCCGACCAGTCCCGGGTTTGGCAACTACGACTCCGGGTTCGCCGCGATCGACGCGCTCTTCGGCCAAGGCGGCGGAGAGGGGGAAATTCTCGCCCGGGCGCGCGACATTCGGACTCGCAGTGGCGGAAACATCGGGCTGTTCGCTCCGAGCGGCGGGCTCAGCCTGTCAAGCACCCTGGATGCGAACTCCCTCACCCCTCCGGGGATTGTCACCGAATCCGGCGGCGATATCTCCATCTTCACCGATAGCAGCGTCGACATCGGGGTCGGACGTATCTTCACCCTGCGCGGAGGCAACATCATGATCTGGTCGTCGAACGGCGACATCGCCGCCGGATCATCCTCGAAGACCGTTCAATCAGCCCCGCCGACCCGAGTTCTCATCGATCCCCAGAGCGCCACGGTCGAAACCGACCTGGCCGGCCTGGCTACCGGGGGTGGGATCGGGGTTCTCGATACCGTTGCGGGAATCGAACCGGGCGATGTCGATCTCATCGCTCCGATGGGAACCATCGACGCCGGGGACGCCGGGATTCGCGTGACCGGCAACATCAATCTCGCCGCCACCCAGGTGCTCAATGCCTCCAACATCTCGGCCGGGGGCACCTCTACCGGGGCTCCGGCCGCTCCCACCGTGGCCGCCCCGAATATCGGCGGACTCAGTTCAGCTTCCACGTCCGCGGCCTCGACCACGACCGCTGCCGCTGCCGCGGAAGACGCGGCCCGTCAGCAGGCGACCGCCGAACCGGCCACCGAAGAGACTCCGTCCATCATCACCGTCGAAGTCCTCGGTTACGGCGGCGGCTCAACGCCCGCCACCGCGCCGGGACCCAAGCCCGACGAAGAGGACGAAGACGACAAGAAGGAGCAGTAGTCACTTCTTTCGGTCCGAGTCCCGCTCCCTGCCCGCGGCTATCGCAAGTCGTCCGGATCATCCCTGGATCCGGCATGGGAAAGATCGCTTCCTTCGATCACGGCTCCCAGTTTTTTTTTTGGAGGAGCCGACTCCTTTGGCGCAACTCGCCGCCTCTCGTTCCGTCGATCACTTGAGTGGGACTCACCCCGCCGACACCAAAGCCCCCCGGAACCCCTGCTTATCACGCCCATTAGTATCATAATGGTTTCCGTGTTTTCCATCTTGGAATTCGAAACAACTACATAAAAACAGCAAGCAAACATTCCGACACCTTCAATACACTCCGACCAAGCCATTGATACATAAAAATTTGATTTCCAACCACATAGAAACCGCGTTCAAAAAGCGCAGAAGCACTGGATATTCGGTGACATTTTCGTCACATCCACTATACGCTCAACCCGCTTACCAACAATGACTTACAATCATAACAAATGTGACAGTTTCGTAACCTGTTAAGCAACGAGAATGTCACTTAGGAACATTTGCGATCGACGGGCCAGATAGGAAATAAGGCATGCCTTATGAACAGGAGTCAACCGCTCCAAACAAACACCTGAATATAGTAATCTAGTTAACTCTTCACCACAGCATCAACCATGAAATTCAAGACCCTTCTCATAGCTGGCGCGGTGGCCCTGCTCGGCTCCGCCACCGGTTTCACCGCCGATGTTGAAATCAACTTCACCGGCTCCACGGCTTTCCGCTCAGCGGCTCACGCCACCATTCTCGATGTTCTCGGCGGCCAGGGTGTCGCCACCTACGCCTTCGACGGCTCCACCCTCGGTGGCGCGGGCAAGGCTCTCTTTGAAGGCACCTTCAATGGCAAGACCTACCTCATCCGCACTTCCTGGAGCGGCTCGACCGCCGGGATCGCTTCCGTCGCCGACCAGACCGACATCAACGTGATTGATGAAGGCACGGTTACCCTGACGACCGCCGGCACCCAGCTGAGTGGCGCGGCCACCAAAGCCGTGAAAGCCCAGTTCTCCTTCTCCGACGTGGGCGTGGCTCTTTCGTCCAATCCGACCGCCAACCTCGGTGGTGGTCCCGTTGGCGTGGTTCCGTTCGCCTTCTTCGCCAGCGCCACCGCGCCTGCCGAAGTGGACAACATGACCGACCAGATCTTCGCGGCTCTCTACTCCGGTGGCCAGATGCCCCTGAGCACCTGGACCAACAACCCCGCTGACGATCCGGTCGCCAACCCCGGCACAGGTCGCTACGTTCTTCCCTTCGGTCGCGATGCGGGATCCGGCACTCGTGCCACCACCCTGGCCGAAACCCAGTATGGCGCTTTCACCCAGGTTCTCCAGTATGGCGAAGACACTGCCTTCGGCGGCGCCGGCCAGCCCGTGACCAACCTCGGCACGATCGGCAACGGTGGTCAGTCCAGTGGCGGCACACTCCGCAACATCATTTCCGCCGATTTCAGCAATGTTGGTGGTTTCAACTTCGTCGCCATCGGTTACCTCGGTGCGGCCGATGGTGCCACGGTGATTCAGAACGGCGGCAAGATGCTCAAATACAATGGCGTCGACTTCTCCATCGATAACATCATCAACGGCAGCTACACCTTCTGGGGCTACCAGCAGCTTCTCACCATCCCGGTGCTCGATGCCGATCAGCAGGCTTTCGACACCGCTCTTCGCGCTGCCATCCCGAACAACCTCGGTTCCAACTTCGTGGCCATCTCCGCGATGAAGGTCACCCGGAACGGTGGCGACGGCGGCCCGGTCTCCCCGAACTGATCGATCGGCCTCGCATCGGTCCATTCCCAAATTTCTCGTTCAGAATTGAACCCAGGCATCAACACAGCTCCGAGGCGGAAATCGTTGCCACAGAATCGCACGCGTTCCGCTAGAGCCCGATGCCAATCCCACTTCCATACTTCGTGAACATACTGCGAAATACGGGAGCCCTGCTCATAGCGCTGGCCATGGTCATAGCACCATCGGCCTTCGCTGATACTTGGCCACCAGCACAGGGCGATCTCGTCCTTGGTGTCCAGGCCGAGAGCGGAACAGGCTCCAATACCAACCTCTTCTTCAACCTGGGCTCCGCCACAGACCTTCGGGATGCCCCGAATGCTGGCGCCCTGGGTAACATCGCCGCGGAAATGACGGCGACTTTCGGCGCCGGCTGGGAAAGCCGGACGGATCTCTACTTCGGCGTGATCGCCAACTTCAACAACGCCCCCCTGTCCGGTCCTTCGGCGGGCGGCGTCACGAATGGCGATCCGACCCGGACGATTTACGCGAGCCGCCCGGCTACTTCGGACGGTTCGTCTCTGCCCTTCTCGGGCTTCAACTCGTCCGGTCTCGGAACCGTTGCCACCATCCTGAAGGGTCAGTATTCCATGCTGTCCACCCTGACGGCCAACGGTAACAATGTCGCCACGGTAAGCACGGCGGAACCCGCCAAGTTTGCCAACGGATGGACTCAGTACAATCCCTTCATCACCTCCGGTGTGCAGGGCGCGGCCTACACCATCATCGGCGGCGGGATTCAGCAGACCTTCGATGCCAACGGCAGCGTAAAGGTCGACATCCAGCGTATCCTGCCCACGACCGGCAACGGCACCTACGTGGCGACGATCACGGTGGCCGACAACGGTGACATCACCGCCAGCGGCACCGCGACGACCTACCGCACGCTCACGCTCGGTACGGCCACGGGAGGCCAGATCAATGGTCTCATCGATGGCACGCTCTTCGCCGACGGCTCCACCGTCACCCTGACGGCGGTTCCCGGCGGATCGGGCACCGTGTTCGGCGGTTGGACCGGCGATGCCTCCGGCAGCGTGAACCCGCTGACGGTGACGCTCGACGCCAACAAGACGATCGGCGCGAACTTCATCACGCTCACCGGCACTTGGCCGCCTGCTCCCGGCGATCTGGTTCTCGGTTTCCAGGCCGAAAGCGGCACCGGTTCCAACGTGAACCTGTTCGCCAATCTCGGTCCGGCATCCGACGTCCGCGACAATCCCGCTCTCGGCACGGTGGCCATCCTCGGCAATGAACTGACCAACACCTACGGTGCAAACTGGTTCACCCGTGACGACCTCTACTTCGGGGTCCTCGGCAACTTCAGCAACGCGCCCCTCAGCGGCCCGAGCGCTGGAGACACGACCAATGGCGATCCCACCCGAACGGTGTATGTGAGCCGGGCTACCGATATCGACGGTGGTTCCATCCCGTTTACGATCAACCAAAGCGGTCTCGGCACCGCCGCGACGATCCTGAAGGGACAGTACACCATGCTGGGAACCGTTCCGGTCGGCACCAACGAGTCCGCGACGGTCAGCTCGGCCGAACCGGCGAAATTCGCCAATGGCTGGTCCGCTCACAACCCGTTCATCGCGGCGGGAGTCCAAGGCGCCGGTTTCACCGTCTTTGGAGGTGGTATTCAGAACCACTTCAATCAGGGCGGTCCCGCCAAGGTGGATCTCCAGCGTATCGTTCCCAATGGCGGTGTCGGCACCTATGTGGCCACGATCTCCATTGATGGCAGCGGTAACGTGAGCATCGGTGGCACTGCGACCAGCTACTTCACCCTCACGCAGGGCACCGTCAACGGCGGCCAAATCAACGGTCTGATCGGTGGTTCCGCGCTCTACGCGCAAGGCTCGACCATCACCCTGATGGCGGTCCCCTCCCAGGGTGGTTCCGTATTCACCGGCTGGACCGGTGACGCGTCCGGTTCGGTCAATCCCTTGACCGTCACCTTCGATGCCAACAAGACCATCGGCGCCGACTTCGGCCCGGACCTGACCGACGTCGACCTTGACGGCATTTCGGCCGCTGACGAAATCGGCATCCACAACACGGACCCCGGCATCGCCAACACGCCGCCCGCGTTCCCGCCGACCGTGGCCCACGTTTCCACCACTGCGGCCAGTGAAGCTGAGATCTCGGCCTACGATCCGGCCAGCAGGAATCTCTTCGTCACTACCCAGGGAGCTGGTCTCGCTGTCTTTGACATCACCAATCCGAATTCTCCGAATCCGGTCTCAACGATCGACTTCACCCAGGCACCGTTCAGTCTGACCGGCACCGCAGTGACGAGCGTTGCTTCCAAAAACGGTACGGTGGCGGTAGCGGTCGTAGACGGTGTCGACAAGAACAACCCTGGTCATGTCGTCTTCCTCGATGCCGCCACGTTGAACCACCTCGGCACCGCGACAGTGGGCTCCCTGCCCGACATGGTCACCTTCACGCCCGACGGCAACAAGGTTCTGACCGCCAACGAAGGGGAAGCCTACGACGACGGCAACCTTGGATTCGGCACCGCGCTCGGCACCGTGAGCATCATCGATGTGAGCGGCGGCTTCGCGGCACCGCCGGTGACCACGGCGGACTTCACGGCCTTCGACAGCCAGCGCGACGCGCTCTTCGCGGCCGGTGTTCGCATCTTCAGCGGTGAAGGAGACGGCCTCGACAACGATGGCGATTCCTCGACCGACGAACCCGGCGAATTGCAGTCACCCTCGATGGATTTCGAGCCCGAGTATATCGCGGTTTCTCCCGACAGCACGACCGCCATGGTCACGCTTCAGGAGAACAACGCGGTCGCTCTTCTCAACCTGACCACTGGTGTGTTCACCTCGGTGGTGCCTCTGGGCGAGAAGGATTTCAGCGGTCTCCTCGCTGACTTCAGCGATCGCGACGGTATCGGCGCTACCCAGATCGGACACATGACCACCGGAAACCCGGTTTTCGGTCTCTACATGCCCGATGCCATCGACACGCTCACCGTCAGCGGCCAGACCTACTACGTCATTGCCAACGAAGGTGACGACCGCGACGATTTCCTCACCAACGAGGAGACCGCTCGCGTGAAGGATGGCACCGTGGACCTCGACGACACCGTCTTCCCGAACGAGGCCGACCTGAAAATGGACGCCAATCTCGGACGCCTGACCATCTCCAACAGTCTCGGACTGCGCGGAGACACCGATGGCGACGGAGATATCGACAAGATCCTGGCTTTGGGTGGCCGTTCGTTCTCCGTGCTCGATTCGAGCGGAAACATGGTCTTCGACAGCGACGACCTCATCGAGAAGGCGATTCAGAGCTATGGCCTGCCGTTCTTCGATGACGGCCGGAGCGACAACAAGGGTCCCGAGCCCGAAGGTGTCGAGATCGGTGAAATCAACGGTTCGCCCAAGGCTTTCATCGGCCTGGAGCGTTCCAACGGGGTGATGATGTTCGACATCTCCAACCCGATGGCACCTGTCTTTGAAGCCTTCCTTCAGGAAGCCGGCGACGTTAGCCCCGAAGGTCTGACCTTCATTCCGGCGGCGGATTCTCCGACGGCTCAAGCCCTGCTGGTGGTGACCAACGAAGTCAGCGGAACGTTTACGATCTTCTCGTTCGACGTCCCGACCTTCGACCTGACCATCGATACCCCCACCAACGGCTCGATCACCGGAGCGTCCTCCGGCCCGGTTCCCGCGAATGACGTCGTCAACCTGACGGCCGTTCCCGACGCGGGCTACTCCTTCACCGGTTGGACGGGTGATGCCTCCGGCACCACCAATCCTCTGGCGGTGACGATGGATGCCAACAAAACCATTGGTGCCACGTTCGCTCCGGACGCCACTGATGGGGACGGAAACAACTTCTCCGACTTCGAAGAAGCCCAGCTGGAGGCGTTGATGACTCAGCACAATGTTGGCGACACCGTCGACATCGATTTGAGCTTCCTCGATGACAGCACGCTTCGAATCGTGGTCTCAGGACTGCCTAAGGGTCTCACCTACGATCCGAACACCGGTCATATCACCGGCACGATCCTGGCAGCTGGCGGCGACGCCGGTGCGGTCATCAAGAAACTCAACGGACGCAAGGTGGTGGGATCTCTCCCGCTCGCCTTCTCGATCGCGGATTATCCGTTCATCGGCACCTATCAGGCGCTGATCGAAACGGCTGATCCGCTTCCGGCTGGCGAAGTCAAGATCACCGTCAGCAAGGTCGGTGTCTGGACGGGTGTTCTCGAAGTCCTGGGTGAAAAAGCCCCTCGTCGCGCTCGCGGCACCTTCGTCAACTCCCAGGGAGCGACCCAGCAGATTGTGGCCAACTTCACCAATCGCCGTCTCGGTGATCTCGGAGTGACCATCAATCTGTCGACCACCTCCGACCTGGTGGATGGCACGGTGACCAACGGCAACACCCTGCGCGGATTCCGCATCGCCAAACCGGTGCGCAATCCCGGTGGCACGGTAAAGCTCTCCGTGGGTCTCTTCCCCGACGCTCCGGGCGACAGCACCAACGTCCCAGCGGGCACCGGTTACCTGATGGGAACGGTGAACAACAAGGGCATCATCAACCTCCACGGCACCTTGGGTGACGGTCAGAAGACCTCCACCTCGTTCTGCCTCGCGCAGTCGAACCAGGGCGTGCTCTGGAAGATGCCCTATCGTGGTCTGGCCTCCTACATCGGTGGTATCGTGGATATCGGCGATCTCGGTCAGGCATCCCGTGGTGGGGCGCCAGCGGGCGATCCGAACCCCGGAATCAAGTGGTTCAAGGAAGCGGGCATCGCTCGTGAAAAGAGCTACGTGAACGGTTTCGCGGTCCAGGATCTCACCGGCATGACCAGCCGCTGGATTCCGGTTCCCAACGCGCAGGCTCTCGCCGATTCGCTGGGTCTTCAGTTCCGGGAAATCGACGCCGCCTACGTCGGCGACGCCGATCCGAAGCTGCCCACTCGGTTCAGTCTCCGCAATACTTACCGGCTCCTGCCCGTTCAGCCCATCACCGCGCTGCGCACGGTGGTGAAGGCCAACAGGTCGACCGGTGCCTTCAAGGGGACCATGTTACACACCGACGGTAAGAGCGGAGTGGAAGGCATCCTCCTCCAGGACGAAAGCTTCGGCACCGATGTCGGTGTGGGTCTGATCAAGATCCCCGTCGTGGGTGTCCGCGGCGCTTTCCGCACCGTGAGCATCGAGATGATGCAAACCCCGTAAGTTATCAACCATTCACCGAAGGGTTTTCCGGAACTCGATCATCATCCGGTAAAGCTCTTCACCCTCGGAACCCTCCTCGCGAAAGCGGGGAGGGTTTCTTTTTTGGTCGGGATCGAGCGACCCATCAGTCTCCACCAGAATAGATTCAAGCGCGGTCAGCGACCGCGCCTACAAGCCAATCGACGGTCGCGCGAAAGCAGATCGATTGAACAGGGTCAGGTCGGCGATGCTACCCTCTTTGATGCCCGTGAATCTGCCTGCCAAAACCGGTATCTGAAGCCTCGTTCCAGCCCCTCCATCGCATCATCCCGAGAGACAAGCCGCTTTTCGGAAGCAACTCATGTAGCGGAATTCGTGAGAATTCCGGCCGTTGCCTCCGATTTCGGAATTCTCACGAATTCCGCTACAGCTTGGCTCGTTCGCGCTTGGTTCTTTGGGAGAAATCGAGGGATTTCCCCGTGGCCCAAAACTGAAAGTCAGGCAGAAACCCGCGCCTCATCCCCACGGCGTTTGCTTCGGGGGCTCGGAACTGACCTTGCCGAGCCGCGAGCATCACAGACCCATTCGAACGCTCGCCCGTGGGCAAAGTGGATTCCCCTGCGAGTTTGAAGAAAAATCGACTGACCGACCACCTAATCAGACCGCCCGGCCTGGCTGGGAAGAATCACCCGACGACGCGAACGCGGGGTCGGCTCTTTCTCCTCTTCTCCTCCCTGCTGCTGGCGTTCCCGCAGCTGCTGGAGCCGCGCCTGAGCCGGGTTGACGAACGTGCCGCCGTTCTGCGAGCCGCCGGCGTTGCCGTTGGCGGTCGCCTGATTCGGATTGGCGGGTCGTCCCGGCAGGGCGCCGCTCTGCCCCGGCCTCACGGGCGCGGGTCGTCCGGGATTGACGTTATTTCCATTCACTCCCACCGGAGGCGCACCCGTGGGAGGAGTGGCGGCCTGGGCGAAAGTGGCGTCTCCGTATTTCAACGTTGCCGTCTCATTGCCGTGACGCACTTCCACCGAGGCGGCGCGCGGGTCGGGGCTCGCGTGGGCGTCGATCAATTCGAATCCATCGGCGGGCTCGTCGGTGGCGATCCGCGTCGTTTCGCCGGTCTTGCTGTTCTGGATGTAGGCGATGGATTTCTCGCCGTCCTGAATCAGTCCGGTCAGCACGTAGTCCCGGGCGAAGGATTGCTGGGTCACCATGACCTCGCCCGCCGCTTCCAGCTGAAAGGGCGACTTCATCCAGACCCCCAGGTAACGCTCGACCGGATAGGGCTGCGGGATGGCCGCTTCGGGTTTTTCCTCCGCCACCGAAGATTCGGCGTCGTTCCCGTTCCCGGCCTGATCCTGGCTGGAGGCGGCGAGCAGCGAACACGACACCGCCCCGGCGATGACGGCCATGACCGTCGCCGGTTTCCGCAGCCCGTGGGGGCCGATTTCAGCTTGTCGCGTTCGGTTTCGCATACCAGCGGACCAGTTCGAATTCGCAGTTGATGAGTTCTTCATCTTCGGGATCAGGCGTCACCCGGATGTTTTTGACGGAGCGAAAGGCGTCCGGCTGTTGCAGTTCGTGCAACCAACCGAACACGTCTTCCACGGTCCCCTTGGCGGTCAGGGAGACACGCGCCTGAACGTAGCCCGCGCCTTCGCTCGCTTCAAGAAGTTGAATCCCCGAGGTCGTCACTCCCACGGCATCCACCGCCTGGGCATCCTGATAGATCACATCGCTCATGTCGCGTTCGGAAGTGAAAACCGGCAGATTCCGGTCCAGCCACTCGGCCCGCTCCAGCCAGAAATCGCGATCTTCGAGCAGGGCGTCGATTTCCACCATTTCCAGTTCGAGCCTTTCGTGCTCCTCGGTGAGGGCGTCGCGACGATCCCGATAGATGTCCCACATCACGAGCGCGCCTCCGCCGAGCAGGAGCACGGCAAAAAGGGAAAGCAGGAGGCGTTCGCTGGCTTTCATGGAAACGGATCAGGGATTGTTGTTGAAGGCGGTGGCGCTTTCGACGCCGGCGGCATCCTCATCGGGCACCGCGTAGCGATAGGTTCCAAAGGCGACAAACTCGGCCACATCGCCATTCGACTCGGGGGGCGGAATTTCCCACTCGTAGTCCTGGAGTTCGGGATTCCCCTCCAGATCGGCCTTGAACCGAATGGCCACGGGAACGGACGACGCTTCGCCATGCACCACGATCTGGCCTCCGTTGGTGATCTCGAACGAGGTCATCCGCAGTCCCTCCTCGGGAAAGAGGCGCGCCACCTGGTAGAAAAGCTCCACCGGATAGCGATCTCGCTCCAGCGCCGGCTCCAGCTCGGTCCAGCGAGCCCGGGCATCCCGCACCACGGCCGCTTCGGGTTCACGCTGGGCGACCTGGTCGCGAAGTTCGCTGTTCTCGCCCTGGCGACGGAAGAGGTCGAAGATGCCGAAACCGATCAGGATGCCGTAAATCGCGGCCACCAGCACGGCGGTGCGCACCGCCTTCCGGCTGCGTTCGCGGCGTTCGCGAGCTTCGGCGATGTCTCCGGGTTCGAAGACGAATCCTTCGGCGAGCTTGGGATCGGGCGCAGGCTTCTCGACGACGCGAAAGTCCAGATCAAGAACGGTCGCGACTTTCTCCGCAATATCATCGGGCATGGGAGCATTGCCCGCCGATTTCCAGAGCACCAGTGTCTCGACATGATCCACCATGCGCCGGCCATCGAGTTCGAGATAGAGGCAGTGAATGTCCTGTAGCAGCGCCGAATCCGGCTCGCGGCGACCGAGGCTCTGGAAGTGGACCCACTGACCTTCCCGACTGAAACCCGCCACCCAGCGGCCCATTTCCTGCCAGAGCACGATGGCCCGTGGCCGGGAGGGCAACATCAGCGGCGCGGGGAGAAATCCCTGCCAATCGGCTTTTTCCTTCGCGCCAACGGGATCGAGCGCGGGGGGAACCACCACCGCACAGACGAGGCGGCGCGCCTCGACCGAGCCGACGATTTTCCAGGCCAGGTGCGTTCCGGAACCACCCGGCACGACCACGCCGAGGCGTTCGAGTTCGACTTCCAGCACCTGCTCGATCACATCGGGATCGGCGGAGCTGACCCACACCGGCACCGAACTGCATTGATGGGCCGGGATGGCAAAAATTGCCGGGGTGCCCGCAGACGGCGCTTCCGAGGGCGCCGCCACGGGATCGGCGGGGCGCTTGCGCCACCACTCCCATTCGCTGGCGCCGGGCGTCCAGAATGAGGTCGCTGTCGGAGTTTCGGATTTCACCGCAGTCGTCGTGTCCGTGCTTCCACAAAAGTGGGATTCTCGTTTCGGTCCCGCACCACCACCGCGCGTTCGATCGAGATATCACCGATCGTGCCCACCGAGATGAGACGGGCGGCAGCATCGTCAACCGAGACGAGGTTTTCAACCAACTGTTTGACCCCACCCTGAAGTCCCAGCACATCAAGCGCCTCGCTGGTGGACTCGAATTTCACATCGTCCTCGGTCGCGGGAATGCCGTCCCGACCGTTGCGAACCTGGACGAGTCGGTTGGCGTTGGCGACCGGGCAGGCGCAGACCACGGCGATCAGTTCGGGCGGCGCGTCGGTGAGGTCGAGTTTCCCGCCACTCCAGAGCGTGAAATAGTCGCGCCAGGCGGGAAAAAGCACCGCGACCTGATCGAAACCCCGCACGTAGACCATTTCCTCCAGATCACGGAACGGACGATTGAATGGAATCCCTTTCCAGCCTTTCGATCGATAGTAGACCGCCTCGGCACCGAGCTGAATTTCAACATCGTCCTGATCCACCCAATCGCCGAGCGCCGCCGACAGTTCGAGGCTGTCGAACTCGCTCAGTCCCCATTCCATGAAAAGATCGGAAAGCACTCGGCGGCCGTCCTCGGTCTGCGAGAGCACGTTCGGATTGAGCCGGGCTCCCTCGCTGATGATGCGGGCCTCGAATCCCTCCGCGGGCGCGGTCTGTTGACGCAGGAGCGGATCCCAGCGCTCCACCTTCGGATTCATGGCGAACGCGATCCCCGCGTCGGCGAGTTGTTCGGCGCGGAATTCCAGCGAGGTATTCCCCTGGGTCTCCATTTCCACCAGCAGGAACTGCCCCCCGGTAAAGACCGCCAGGCTGAGGATCGCGATCACCCAGTACACCGCCAGCAAGGCCGATGCCGAGCGGCAGCGACGAAGCGTTTCGTGGGGTGATGGGGGAAAAAATCGCATCTTCGATTTCAACGGACGAGATCGACGTCGCGCGCGGGAGAGTCGACCGGAGGTTCGGGGGCGCTGCCGCCAGTGCCCGGCTCGTTCGGATTCTGGGGATTTTCTCCATCCTGCGGAGCCTGCGGCTCACCGGGAAGCGCCTCCTCGATCTGGCGCGCCGGCACCCAGAAAACGGATCGAACGGGATTCGGCTCTCCTTCTCCGGCGAGGGTCAGCTCGATCATGACGGGATTTTGCGAACCGGGCGGTAACACATCGACCCACTCAAGCCGCGACGAATCGTAGAAACGCCAGGTCAGTTGCCGAAGCCGTTTCATCAACGGCAAAGACCGCACGTTGAGTTGATTCATTTCCCCGCGTTCGTAGCGATCGTCGGCCTCGGCGTCGAGGTAGTAAACGCTCGCGCGAATGAAGCCGCTGCTGTCGATCTCCGCCGCCAGCACGACCCGGCGCACCTCGAAATCGCCGCGTCCGAAGCCGAACGCCGACGGCGCATTGCGCAGCGACAGGTAGGTGTCGTAGTGGCCGCCGCGCTGTTCGTAGCGAAAGGAGATCTCGGTGCCGGCGGGAAGCGATTCGAAATTCTGTCGGCACAGTTCGATGAACCGCCGGTTCCGGGTTTCCCGCTGCTGGAGGTCCTGCACGTCTTCCAGCAACTCCAGACCACCCGACGCCAGGGTGAAAATCCCGGCCGACAGAATCACCATGACCGACAGGGCGATCGCCAGCTCCAGCAAGGTGAAACCGCGCCGCGCCGCCAAAGCATCAAAGCTGTGTGTCCGATATCGCATCCTACCTGCCGGAAAGCATTTGTCCGTAGCGAAGCGTCTCCGCGACCTCGATCACCTCCTGCCCCCCGCCCGGCTTTTTTCGGAAGGCGGTGATCTCGATGCGGAACATGTCGGCGAGTTTCTCCCCCTTGGCGGTGGTGAACTCGGCGGGCTCGACCATGACGCGATAGACGATGCCGCCCGGATCGGGATCGGTGACCTTTTCCATCGGCTCGATTCGCGGCTGCCGGCTTACCTCAGTGAGCAAGGTTCGCAGCTGCCCGGTGACGCGCGCCTCGTCGACCGTCTCGGTGGAAATCCTGGCGATGTTGTTCAGCGTCACCATCAGGCTGACGCCGGCAACCACGAAGATGCCCAGCGCCAGCATCACCTCCAGGAGCGTGAATCCCCCTCCATTCGTTCCAACGCCGCTCGCAGGCTTCGCTTTCATGGGAAATAACTCTGCTCCTCCGCCATTCCGGTCAGCGGATCAAAGGCCAGTTCGATATAGGCGTTGCTCTTGGTCGTCCCCAACCGTATGAGGATGGGCTCACAAAGACCGCCCGAACGAAACAACCACGCGTCCCCGTCCACCGGTCGCCACTCGTCCTCACCGGGCCATCGCGCCGTCACCGTCGCCCCACCCGGTACCGCCACCGATCTTTCGATTTCCAGGGAAACCGCGCCGCCCGCTCCCGCTCCCTGTCCCCGGACCAGCTGCAACTGCTCCGGCGTGAGGACGATCGCATAATCTTCCCGGTAAGCCGCGGCCTCCGTCACCGCCGTTCTGGCCAATTGCTTCAGATCCTGGGCCAACGGGGAAAGCACCTGTTCCTCGGAAGTTTCGCCAAAACTCACCATGAAAAACGTGGTCATCAGGACCATGATCGCCAGCACGACGATCATCTCCATGAGCGTGAAGCCCGCGCGACGCCTCCCCCTGGTCGCGGCCTCGGAACGATGGTCGGGCCGGTGGCGTCTCATCCCGTTGTGAATGGCTTACCAGTTTCCGATATCGTCTTCGGTGCCTTCCTGTTTGTCGGGACCGAAGCTGTAGATATCGTAGCTGTCCGGGTTGTGCTTGCCCGGGTAGCGATATTCATACGGATTCGACCAGGGATCGGTCAGCGCCGGCTCCTTGAGGAATTGCTTCCAGGAACGCGGCGCCGGGCCGGTGGTCGGACGCGAGACCAGGGCCTTCAATCCCTGTTCGGTGGTCGGGTAGATGCCCGCCTTGGTCTTGTAGCGGATCAGGTTGGCCTCGAAGTTCTTGATGTCGGCCTTGGCTTTGCCTTCGTCGGCATCGCCCAGCACGCCGGTCATCGAGTAGACGCCCAGGCCGAGAAGCAGGCCGATGATGCCAAGCACCAGCAGCATTTCCATCAGGGTATAACCGCGGACCTGAGAGGGTTGAATTCCGGTTTTTATTTTCATGGTTTCGGTTTTCTAGAAGTTAGTGATTCGTCATTTGTTCTGCAACATCGAGATGGTGTCCTGGATGACACTCACCATCAGGACGGCCATGGTTCCCACCACGCCGGCCATCAACACGATGATGACCGGCTGGATGAAGGCGCTGATGCGTTCGACGCTGCGATTCAGGTCCCGATCAAGACGGTCGCCCGCCTTGGAGAGTGACTCCGTCAGTTGACCGGTCTGCTCGCCAACTCGGACCATATCGATCAGCGTGGTGGGAAAGACGCCGGTCTTTTCCATGGATCGGTGCAGCGACGCGCCATCGGCGACCTGGTCGCTCA
>JAGRPB010000122.1 GCA_020439945.1 Verrucomicrobiia bacterium | reverse complement strand
TTTCTTGAACTTCGAGGCGTCAATCGCGACAACTGGGGCGATCACATGACTAGAAACACCCTCCCATCTCCCTGTCTCGTCGCAACCGCGCTCGTGAGCTTACTGACCGTTTCCGAGTTGTTTGCGGAAAGCGAGGCCACCGGTGTCGTGTTTCATGACAAGAACGGGAACGGCACCCGGGAGGCGGGAGAGCCTGGAATTCCGGGGATTGCCGTCTCCAACCAACGCGAAATTGTGACCACCGATGCCGAGGGGCGCTGGACCCTGCCCAGTGACGACGACACCATCTTTTTTGTCATCAAACCCGCGAACTGGGCGACTCCGGTGAGCGAGCATCAGATCCCGCAGTTCTACTACATCCACAAACCGAATGGATCGCCGCCCGACTTCCGCTACGCCGGCGTGGCGCCGACCGGTCCGCTGCCGGAATCGATCGATTTCCCGCTCACTCCCGCGGAGGAACCGGACACCTTCAAGGCCATCCTTTTTGGTGATCCACAGCCCGCCGACCTCGACCAGATCGACTACATCGCCCACGACGTGATCGCCGAACTGGTCGGCACCGATGCCAAGTTCGGCGTTACGCTCGGCGACATCATGTTCGACAAGTTGGAGTTTTTCGAACCCGAGAATGCGAACATCGCGCTGATTGGCATTCCCTGGTACAACGTGATCGGCAATCACGATCTCAATTTCGACTCGGAAACCGACGCCGATTCCGACGAGACGTTTCACCGGATCTTCGGCCCCAACTATTACAGCTTCGACTACGGTCCGGTGCACTTCATCGTGCTCGACGACGTCGAGTGGGGCATCACCCGTCCCGACGGCAAACGGACCTACCGGGGAGGGCTCGACGAGCGCCAACTGACCTTCGTGAAGAACGACCTGGCACGTGTTCCCGAGGAAAAGCTGGTGGTGCTGATGATGCACATTCCATTGACCGAGATGGAGAACCGGACCGACCTCTATCGACTCATCGAGCAGCGTCCCTACAGTCTATCGATTTCCGGGCATACCCACTGGCAGGCGCACCAGTATATCGATGAGAAGGACGGTTGGCGTGGACCCAAGCCGCATCATCACATCGTCAACGTGACCGTGTGCGGCACCTGGTGGAAGGGCGAGAAGGACGAAGTCGGCATTCCCCACGCGACCATGCGCGACGGGGCGCCGAACGGCTATTCCATCATCACCTTCGACGGCACCTCGCACGTCCTCGATTTCAAGGCCGCCCGCCAGCCGGCCGACTACCAGATGAACATTCACGCGCCCGACGAAATGAAACTGGCGGCCGCGCTAGAGACGATGGTGCATGTGAACGTCTTCAACGGATCGAAGGATTCGGTCGTTCGCATGCGGGTCGGTGAGTCGGAGGAGTGGATCACGCTGGAGAAAACGCTGGAACCGGATCCCTACTATTCCGAGGTGAGGCAGCGGGAGATGGAGAGGTATCCCGACTCGAAGAATCACCTCAACGCACCGATCGATTCCGATCACCTCTGGAAGGCGGCACTGCCGGAGGGATTGAAAACGGGCCCGAACCTGATCCGGGTGGAGGCCACGGACGCCTATGGTCGGAAGCACGTGGCGGAGCGGTTGATCCGGGTTGAGTAGCCGCGTTCCCAGTCGCCTTAAGCCATGCCCAGGAGGCGCCTGTAGTTTTCGCCAAGAATCTTTTGCTTCGCATCCTCACCGATCTCGGCGGTGGTGACCTTGGACAGCTCGGTGCCGAGGGAGCGGGTGGGGAGGTGACTCCCGAAAATGATTCGCTCCGGACCCAACTCGCGGACCGCCATCTCGATGAATCCGGCGGTGGCGTCAAAGCCGGAGGTCTCGATCAGCACATTCGGCGAATCGCTGACCGCCCGAATTCCCTTCTCCCATTCGCCACCGGCGTGAGCGCAGATGAACATTTGGTCGGGAAACCTGGATGCCAATTCGGCCAGTTCCGTCGGCGTCGACATGCCCTGGCCAGGATTTCCTCCGGTGACGAACCAGGTGTGCTGCATGATCACCCCCTTCAACTCGGAAATGCGTTCTACGAGTGGAGGAATATTCGGATGCGAACACGGCAAAGCGCCGGGGCCGCTGCCGGCAAAGTAAACACCGAGCATGGGGCCGTCGCGGAGCCATTGATCGAGGGCATCGAGTGAGGCCTGGGTGTCGTTGGCGTTTATTTGGATCATCCCGAGCATTCGATCCGGCCAATGCTCGATTGGTTTCAGGACCAACTCGGGTTTCATACGAACCAGCGTTTCGAAATCGGCATCCGTCGTCGTGCCGATACCGACATGGGGGAAAAAGCAGAGCTTCTCGAATCGTCCCAGTTCAACGGCCCGTCGGGCGCGTTCCATGTCGTCAATGATTCCGGAAAACCCGTCCTTCCCCGGATGCCCGAGCGACGGGGTGAAGTAGGAATCCCAAATTCGGTAACTCTCGAGCTTTTCTCGAGGCGGCAAACCCCAGGTGAATTCGGCGAGATTCATGATGCGTCAGGAAAGCAGGCCTTCGGCATTCCCACGAAGGAGCGTGCGCAGTGAATTTGGATCGAGGGCCGATTCGTGAACGCGGATCAAGGCCGCTTCGGGAATGAGAAAAGGCGCGTGGGAGCCGAAGACCACGCGTTCGGGTCCGGCGACCGCCAACAGGGAGGCGACGCCATCGGTTCCGTCGGCGCGGGCGGTGTCGAAATAGAGATTCGGAATCGTGGCCAGCGATTTCAGTTCGGAACCTCGGGGGCGGAGATTGAGGAGTTGGACCTTCGCGGCGGGTGCCTTGGCCATCGCATCCGCGAGTGGCGCCAGATCGACATCGGGTTTCACGACCAAGGCGGGCTGGGTGCGCACATCCTCCAGGGTTACCGCCAGTTGCACGAACACACCGGCCTCGGCCGCTCGCGCCAGCAGGCGACTGAACAGGGTAGAGTCGAGCGCATAACCCTGTTGACTGGGATGCAGTCGAATTCCCGGCATCCGCCACTTGCTCGCACAGCGGTCGAGATCGCGTTCCCAGCCCGGCAGGGAAGGACTCACCGAGCCGATCGGCGTCAGTTCCGGGTAGCGCGCGCATTCGTCGGCCAACCGGGCGTTGGCCGACGCCAGATCGCGGTGAAAGACGCCCTCGAAACTTCCCGCCAGGGCCTTCGTCACCCCGAGCGAGCGGAGTTTGGCCACCAGTTTTTCCGTCTTATCGAGTGGCAGCCGACGAAACGGCCAGTGGAAAAGACTGACGTTGGAATCGATGATCCCTTCGAAATTCCCGGCATCATCGGCAGCTTCCGCCATCTGTCCACGAAGCATCACCGCCGCCGAGCCAGCGACAGCGGATTGAAGTAGAACGCGCCGTCTCATCGAGAAACGGTAGCGGAATCTCCCGAAAGTCCGCCAGCGCAATCCGAGACATGATCGCGACTGGCTCCGCTTCCGACCTCACTTTAAATTTCTCGAAATTGCGCCAGCGCCAACTTGGCCTCGATCGCGACGCACTTAAAAAAATGTCCTTTTCTTCAAGTGGCCCCGCGCCCCGACTTCACGAGAAAAGTCGCACCGGAAATTTAAATCCGAAAAGATAACCAGGCAGGAAGGCCACAAACGATATTTTCGCCACTCGAATGGAGGTTTGAGAAAAGATTTTGACATGACCTAGATGGAAGTTCCACGCATGGGCTTCCGCTCCACTCAATGAGGTTCGCGAAAAAACTTGACCACTAGAAGCTAACGCAACAAAACTACCGACACTGACTGCGACCGCTATTTTAGCGGTCTTTTGGGAATTCTTCTAGAAACTCGCAACTCACGATGAACCGGAATTCATTAACTGTAATCTCCTTCTCACTGGCTTTGCTTACCACGGGCATGGCCCAGACGGACCCGATTCTCTCGAACTCGCGCTTTGAAGTTCAAACTGGTTCCTTCCCTGCCTTTATCTATGAAGATGAAGGCGCCCGACAACCAAAGCGCTATTACCTGCTGCCGGTTCCTCAACCGGAACAAGCCGACAATGGTGGTGCATGGAGTTGGAAATCCTATAAAAACCCGGTGACCAACGAGACCGAGATCTCGCTTCGATTGCGGATCCAACCGAGCGAAGCAGCAAGGGACCACGCATATCGAGAACTTGCCTCAAGGTTGCAGGGAACCGGGGTCCAACTCACGCCTTGGCAATTGGAATATCTTTCACCCCAGGAAATCCAGGTTGCAATCAAGGACGGCATCGAACTACCGGATGGCTTGGGCCTTGCGCCGGAAGTGGCGATGCAATCCGGTTCCACCAATACTGTCCGCCTTAAATATATCATTGCCCCCGACCTCTACAAGACATTGGAAGGCACGGAGCCGCACTCTCAGCAGAATGTTGTATTTACCTACTTGGAGAGGATTCCCGTAAGCATCAGCTTTTCTTTTCCCGCCGAGCAACGGACCACCAGCACAGTTTCTGTCACTTATCAGCGGATTGGGGAAGGCGAGTTAAAAAACTATGTCGATGGGCTGGTGGAACACAAGGAGGGCGGTTGGATTCTGGGCCCAAGCAACCAGGACATAAATCGGGATGCGACGAACGCCTGGATCGAAAGGATCAAGTCTCGTGTCACGATTTCCCAATGGAAACGGAATGAAGCGCCTCTGGATGACATTTGGACCCCAGAACTTGGAGCCGAGTTTCTCGGAAGACTGACCAAACAAGCCGAGGTCGATTGGGAGTTTGCGAGAGATCACGCGGATAGGTTGGGATTTACGCGAGAAGATCTGGACCCTTCGTTGATTAAAGACGCCATGAAGCAGACGTTGGACGTTGATTCAGGAAAGGTGTCCAGCACGAGCCAGGCTGCGGCGGGTGGCGGCTTCTCCGCAGTCATTTATGGGGTTCCGGTTTCGGCGAACTTGTTTGGATCAAAAAACAAGCAGCAAATCAAGAATTGGTTTAAACAGCATGGCGTTCTTCTCGACTATTCCGGAGAGGTGTTTGTCCCGAAATCTCTCTT
Source organism: Verrucomicrobiia bacterium (assembly GCA_020439945.1). GTDB lineage: Bacteria > Verrucomicrobiota > Verrucomicrobiia > Verrucomicrobiales > DEV007 > JAEUHH01. Next base: position 12,097 of record JAGRPB010000122.1, on the reverse strand, counting down.
GGTAGATGTCGTCTCAAGGACCGACTTGGAGACCGATCAAGTCATGACATGGGAGACGCGCGCCATCGGCGACCCGATCAAACTGAAAACCATTTACGATGTCTCACTTGCCAATCTCTCGATGGATGCTGCAGATTACGAGTCTTTAGAGGCACGGGTGCAGCGACTCGAACGGGGTGGAAAGGATAGATTACAAGCGATCAATGATGCCGCAGTCGCCTCTTTGGGGCGCCAGGTCCCCCTCGGGTCGGTCATTTCTTCCATGGTGTCTTGGGAACAGTGGGACGCAATTCCTCCAGCGACCCGTTCCCAATGGCTGCCGGCAGATGGCCGTGACATTCCACTTGGATCAGCCCTTGGCCAGATTCTTGCAAAAGGGGCGCGCGGACAACGACTGCGCACGCCCGATACCCGCGGCAAATTTGTCCGCGGTCTGAATATGATAGATCCGGCTAATCCCATGGATCTGGCAACCGCAATTAACGAGGGCGATCCGGATTTCGAGCGGCAACCCGGCGATTTCCAACGGGATTCGGTTTTGGAACATACCCACCCCTTGTTTTCCAACGTCAGCGCAGACAACCATAAGAAAGATAAAAACTCGTCATATCATGAGAGGGTAGTCTCGCTCGGTGAGAGAAAAAACAGCGATTGGGTACTCCATAGTCCGAGTGGACACTACGAGAGTACTTGGAACACTTATAAAATTAAGGGAGTCCGACCGTTTGTCGCCGAAGGCGTAACTGTGGAAGATCGGGAAGGGAAGGTCATGTTGGTAAATCGGTATGAGACGCGTGTGCGCAACGTCGCCCTCTATCACTACATCAAGATCAACTAATCCGGTGCCATGCGTGTTTTCTTGCTTTTTCCCGTGCTGGCCTTCGCTGTCGAAAATACAGCGTTGGCCCAAGCCAAACCAGAAAACCATACAGACTTGGAATCGCGGATACTGCGGATCGAGGAGCTGCTAAACCGCCAGCAGGCTTTCGTCGATTATCAGGCACAGGTCATTGAGTTCTTGCTGAAACAAAACTCCGAACGCGGGAGCGAGCGCGATTCCAGTAACTCGGACAGGAACCTTGCCAACGCATTCAACCGAGGAATCGAATCTGTTGAATCGGCAAATCGACTCCGGGACGTCCCGGAGCCCCAATTCACGCCCCAGCAGCAGCAGCACCTCCGGCGTAATCCAATTGCCGAATGGCTAAAGCCTCTGCCCAAGCCCGAGTTCCATCCTGACCCAACGATGCGGGATCCCTTGGAGCAACTGAAGGAGGTGAAAAACCTATCGGAAGCGTTCATGGAGTCTGCTATCAAGAATAGGAAGCAGGTCGAGGAGGAGTACGCCAAGAGAAAATTCCAAGGAACTGCTCCCATTCCCACCCATGGAACCGATCCGCCGGAACCCGGACAAGAGCCCGAGCGCTCACCCGCCAGCGCCTTCTTTGACGTGCCCCCCCCTGACTTGAACGGGGAGGCCCGAGCAAAGCTACCTCCCGGATATAGTTGGTGGCTATCTGGACTAAGCTTGCGGGGCAAGCAGGCATTGGACACGTATGGTCGAGAGCTTCACTCAATCCATCAATATTCCGTGAAGCCACGGCCTGATGCCAAGGCCGATCCAGCCAACTTGATCGCTAAGTTTTCCCAATGGCCCGAAAAGGACAGTTCGGATTTTGTCGAAGTAAGCTTGTTCCGTTCAGAGGTCGTCGCTAAAATTGTACAGGAGTGGCTCGGTGGAGGCGGGAATTCGGGAGATTGGTCGCAAGCCGCTGGGATTCTTGGAAGCCTTGGAGTTGAAAGCCTAACCACGTCTCAGGTCGCGGGAATCGTGACTGATGTCCTGGTTGGCTCGCTACGAAGCAAGATCCTCGAGAGTCACAATGTGCTACGAGAAGCCATCTTCGTCTTCGCCCAAGTGGGAGGCGACATCAGATACGCCGAGTCCCTGATTGAGGTTGACGGGGGTACGAGACTTCATAGGTGGATCTATTTTACGGCAACGGTAGAAGACGGTAAGACGGTCATCATACCGATTCTTTATGATGTGCTGGAGGCGCAGCTAGCCAAGCCCTAAAAGAACTAACACTATAATGCATCTTCCTGAAGGGAATGCGCATTCTAGGTTCTTCGAGAGATTCAGTGTGTGGATATGAGTAATCCCGCTACTCTTCGGGAAACACAAACCGAAATCTTTTCGGGAAGGTTCTCGGTTTTGCCGAAGATTGGGGAGGCGGCTGGAGTTAACTGAGTTTGGGTTTTCGCTACGCAACTGAGAATTAACCGGCTGACGAATCTGAGCGCAACTTTCATTGCTCTTCGATCCTCGATTTCGAAAGTCGATCCAGCACGTTGCGGGTGATCTGCTCGACCGCCTTGTCTTTTCCCGCCAGGCCATGCGCCCAGTCCGTGGTGGCGGCGGTGAAGACGGTGCCGCCCTGGGTGTAGATGCCCATGCAGGCGTTGCCGGTGTGCCCGATTTCCCAGCGTTCATACCACTCGCAATCGTCGGGATGCCACCGCACCGGGCAGGTGCACAACACTTCGAACGATTCGGGTGTCCCGTCCTGGTGCGTGGCAAAGGGAAGTCCGTCGCGCCATTCCAGTTGGCAGCCGTCGGCTTCATAACCGACGATGGTGTCCTTCCCGCCGAATTGATCGCCCCGCTTCAGGCCGGTTCCCTCGAACACCCAGTGTTCCGGGCGATGCACGGTGTAGGCGGCCTCTTCTCCCATGAACTGGCCGTGACTCCCGCGATATCCGCCCTCCAGGAAACCGACGCCTGTCAGTTGGTTTTCGGGACGATTCAAAAGGTGGTGGCTCCAAGCGGTTGACAAGGTCCTGAAATCCCGCGTCTGAAAGACCGGGTCGAGGTGGTAGTTCTGTTTGAAACAGGTAAAGGATTTCCCTTCATCCTCGCTTCGAACCTGCCAGCATACCGAATTTCCCGAGAAAAATGCCACGTTGCCGCCGCCGGCGATCCAGGCTTCGAGGTGATCCCGCATGGGTGCCGACCAGTATTCGTCGTGACCCACGCTGAGCACCAGGTGGTAGTTCTCGAGTAGCTCGGGACGGAATTCGAGATCGCCGTTGGTGGCGTAGTCCAGTTCGTATCCGTTCTCTTCGCACCAGATCACGAAGGGCAGTTCCCAACGGGAAAACTGGGATCTTGGGGGCCGTTGGAAGGAAACCTGGTGCCCCTGGTTCTTCGACATCCCGCTGTAGGCATAGACGCTGAATCCGCCCCAGTTGTTGTAGGCGTTGTAGGTGTTCGTGCAGAGTTGCAGCAGGATCTTCGAGTTCTTTCCCGGTTCGGCCGGCCGCACGACGAAAAAGGCCTCGGACTCCGCCGTGCGTTTGCCGCGGTGGACCCACTTTCCGCCCGTGTCCGTGATGCGGAAGGTGACGGAATAGTAGCCGGTTTTCCATTCCGGACCGACGGTAACGCGAAAGGTTTCCGGCCACTGGCAACCGTTGGCGGAGGCGTCCTCGGGTATCGGGTAAAGCTGGGCTGGAATGTCCGCCTTGCTCCACATTACCCGATTCTCGGAACCCATCCGCGTGATCTCGACCGAGAACTTCGGCGCGCTCGATGACACGTGAAAGGCCACTTCCTCACCCGGGGCAACGCTGATGTCACCTGCGTAGCCTTCGATGAAAAACGCATCGTCGCCGGCGTGGAGAATGACCGTCGAAAAAGCGAGAAAGAAGAGGCCGATCAGGGTGGGGGATTTTGGTTGGGAAACGCTCATCGTTTTCAAGGATTCGATCCAACCGACAGCCTGACGTAGTTCCGCGATTGCCCAAAGCCGAAAAAGTCCGTTGATTGCGTGATGGCGGTTTCCAAGATCCACCTGGGCGCTTCGGTCGGGTTGCTCGCATTTTCGGGGCATCTCGTGCTCGCTCAGCCGCCCGCGATTCCTCCGGAGATGCAGCTGGCCGCGCTTCCGGTTTCGGTCGTTGATCCGGCCGACAATCCCTCGACTCCCGAAAAAGTGGCGCTGGGGAGATGGCTGTTTTTCGATCCCGTCCTTTCCGCCACGGAGAAGGTGGCGTGTTCGACCTGTCATCATCCTCGATACGGTTGGGCCGACGGCCGGGGCACACCAATAGGGGTGGGCGGGCGAGGGATCGGTCCGCAGCGACTGCCGTCGAAAGCGGCGGGGATCGAACCGTTGACTCGCAACACGCCGGGATTGCTCAACGTCGGTTTCAACGGACTGGTGAACGGAAAGAAGTACGATCCCGACGAAGCCCCCATGTTTTGGGATGCGCGCGAAACCGGCCTGGAAGCTCAACTGTTTCACCCGATCCGTTCCCGGGCGGAAATGCGGGGCGACGACTGCGAGGAATCCCAGGCGGTCGCAGCCATGGTGGATCGCGTGCGGCAGATCACCGGGTATCGGGAGCGATTCGCCAAGGTCTTCCCGGCCCCCGGCAACGAACCGATCACGGCGGCTACCATCGCGGCATCGATCGCCGCGTTCGAGCGGTCCCTGACCGGAGGCGACTCTCCCTTCGATCGATTCATGCGGGGCGATTCGGACGCCATGACCGTTCAGCAGCAGCGCGGGATGAGGACCTTTGAAAAGGCGGGGTGCCTCCATTGTCACGGAGGACCCATGTTTTCCGATTTCAAACTGCACGTGATTGGCGTGCCCGGTTTGGGAAGAGACGATCGGCGGGCATTGCGCACGCCGACGTTGCGAAACCTCGGCCTGACGGCTCCGTATCTGCACCGCGGGCAGGCACGTTCGCTTGAGGATGTCCTGAACTTTTATGAGCAGCTGATGGACATCGTTAGCGAAACGCTGGACGGCGGCGATGCCTCGATGGATCCCCCGCTCGATCCGTTGCTGAAACACCTGCATCTGGAGGTGGAAGATTTCCCAGGTGTGCTGGCTTTCCTCGACGCGCTGAATGACGAGTCCTACGACACCAGCCTTCCGGAAAGTGTGCCGAGTGGATTGAGCGTGAGCGGGGAGTGAGGCGTTTCCAGGCGAAAGAAGGCTGGAGGAAGGTCTGTAGGCAAGAAGCCCGGAACGACCTCAGTAGGTCACGACGGCCAAACCGGGAACGCGGCCAAATTCGTCGGCATTGTTCGTCACCACCCCCATGTCGTTCACCAGGGCCGTGGCCGCTATCCACATGTCGTTGGCTCCGATGAGCTGCCCTTTGGCCGACAGAGCCCGATAGATTTCGCCGTATTGCCAGGAAATCTCGCTGGACCAGGGCAGCGTCGGATACGGGCGGCACAATTTTTCCCAATCCTTCTTCGGCGATGCCGATTTCCCGCACGCCAACTCGCCCGCGATGGTAAAGGTGATGCAGAATGTTTCGCTGGCCCGGTTCAGGAAAAACCGGTCGATCGTTTCCGTCACCCCGTGCCGGGCCTCACGCTCGGCCGCGATGATGAAGTTCGTGTCGAGAATCAGGCCCATGGATCGTCCGGGACGGGATCGTGTTTGGCTGCCTCCTCGACCGCATCCAGATACTTTTCGCTGATGCCGCTGCCGCCCTTTCGGAAATAATCCCGTAAGTCGGCGCCGGTGGCGGGGGCATCCACCCAGACAGCGCGGCGCACCACTTCGGTGAAAGATTCGCCTCCCCGTTTGGCGAGACGCAGCTTCTCGTAGGCGTCCAATTCCAAGGAAATGGTTTTCGTTGCCATGCACGAATCATGCACGAAAACATGAATTTTGCAAATTGTCGGTTGCGAATGAAAGTATGAGTTACCCGGAATCCGCATCGATTGTTGGATGGCGAGATTCGGAAAAAGAAAAGGCTGAAAGTATTTCCCACCGTAGCCTGGGACACAGCGAAGCGGCGCCCCAGGATCTCGGCGGCACCATTTGTGGTTGGCTGAAGCCCAACGTCACGCGGCAAAAGCCCCCAACCCGTTTTTCGTCCATTTCCGGCCAAGCGGGTGGGTGAGTTTGGCTTTCAGCCAAAGGTCTCAACTCATCGGACAATTCCTGGGACGCCGCTTCGTTCTGCCCCAGGCTACGATGTGGCCGGGCCTTTGGCCCTGAATGGGTTTGGCGACCCACACTTTCATTCACATCCGCAAAATGTCCGAGTGATGAGAGAATACCCTCTTGAACTTCGAGCGTTCTATGGGCGGAGTCCGGCGAAAGAGGGTTTGATCGGTGATCTGACCCTGTTGACAGAGATCGAATCCGGATGGCGCCATTGGGCCAAGAGCAGACGGAATGGCGATCGAGGCGGCTTCCCGAGCTATCGCCGCGAAAGCGACTCATGCCAGAATCTCCGTCACCACACGTGGTTCCTCCACGCCGGTGAGACGCTCCTCCAGGCCGCTTCGCATATAGAAAAGCTTCTGGTGATGTAGTCCGAGCAGGTGAAGCACGGTAGCGTGGAAATCGTGAACGCTCACGGGATTCTCGACCACGGCGTGGCCGAAGTCATCAGTCTTGCCGAAGGTGGTGCCGCCCCGGATGCCGCCGCCGGCCATCATGGTGGTGAAGGCCTGCATGTTGTGATCGCGGCCGGTGTAGGAGCCTCCCACTTTCTGGGTGGTGGGGGTGCGACCGAATTCGCCGCCCCAGAGCACGAGGGTGGAATCCAGGAGACCGCGCTGTTTCAGGTCACGCAACAGGCCAGCCACGGGTTTGTCGGTGCGGCGGCAAATGGCGCGGTGGTTGTCGCCGAGATCGGCATGGCTGTCCCAAGGCTGTTCCTCCAGGAAAATCTGGACGAAACGGACGCCGCGTTCGACCAGCCGCCGTGCGAGAAGGCAGCGGCGTCCGTAGGAATCGGTTTCCTTTTCCCCGATGCCGTAGAGCGATTTCGTGATCTCCGATTCTTTTCCGAGATCGAGGGCCTCGCCGGCGGAAAGCTGCATCCGCCCGGCCAGTTCGTAGCTTTCGATCCGGGCGTCGAGATTCGGTTCGTGAGGTCGCTCGCGCCGGTGGATCTCGTCGAGCTGTCGCAGTAAACCCCGGGCCGACTCGGTGACGGCGTCGGGTTCCTCGAACTGCGATTTCAGGTTGAGCAACGGTGAACCGGTGGGACGCAGCGGCGTGCCTTGAAAGGTGGGTGGTAGAAAACCGGACGTCCAGTTGCGGGTGCCGTTCTTGGGAAGCCCGAGCGGATCATTGAGCACAACGTAGGCGGGCAGGTTCTGGTTTTCCGAGCCAAGTCCGTAAACGCTCCAGGCACCCAGGGTCGGATAGCCCATGAAAAGGCGGCCGCTGTGGATCTTGTAGAGGGCGTTGTCGTGATTTGGATGATCGGTCCACATCGAGTTCACCAGGCAGATGTCATCCGCCATTTTCGCGAGGTGGGGCAGGGGATCGGCCATCCACATGCCGGATTCACCGTGGCGCTGGAATTCGTACTGGCCGCCCATGACCACCCCGATGTCGGTGGGATTGCTGTTGCCGAGGCTTTCAATGTTGCCGGGGAACGGTTGCCCGTCGTACTTGCGGAGCAGCGGCTTGGGATCGAACAGATCCATCTGGCTGGGCCCGCCATTCATGAACAGCTGAATGACCGACTTCGCTCGCGCCGGCAGATGCCCGTTCTTCGGTTTCAGGTTGTAGGGCGGCGAGAGACCGGGAGGCGCGTCGGCGGCGAGAAGATCGTTGGTGAACAGGTGCGCGAACGCTGCGCCGAGGAGACCATCGGAGGTGCGGGCGAAGAAGTCGCGGCGTTTCATGGAAAGGCGATCGATTGGGTTCAGTCGACGTAGAGAAAGGCGGCCGAATTCAGCAGCGCGTGACAGTAAGCTTCGAGAGCGCCGGCAGGGTTCTCCGGCCATTCCGCTTCCAGTTTTGCCAGAGTCTCGATTCCAAGAGCCCGTTCCTCGTCGGTCGGGTTGCGACTGAGGGCGATTTCGTAGGCTGCGTCGATTTTTTCGGCGATTTCATCGGCATCGATCCGGGACGCCAGCGCGGCGGCGAGGTCGCGAACTCGGCGATTGTTCATCAGCATCAGGCTCTGCGGCGAGACCGTGGAGACGCTGCGGGTGACGCAGTTGGGACCCATCTCGGGATAGTCGAAAGTCTCCATCATGGTGGGGATCTCGGTGCGGCGATACTGGAGGTAAATGCTTCGACGGCAATGGCCATCCGTGGTCGCTTTGGCCTGAACACCGCCCTCGCGATTGGCTTCGATCCTGTCCGGTGGGCCGCCGGCGGTGTTGTCGAGTTTGCCGGACACAAAAAGCAGTGAATCCCTGAGCGCTTCGGCGTCCATGCGACGCAAGGGCATGCGCGAGAAAAGGTCATTGTCCGGATCTTGAGCCAGGAGTTCGTCGGTGACTCGGCTGGACTGTTTCCAGGTGCGGGAATTCATCATGAGCCGGTGCATCTCTTTCAGGCTCCAACCTTGTTCCACGAAATTGACCGCGAGCCAGTCGAGCAATTCAGGATGCGTTGGCGCTTCGCCCTGGATGCCGAAATTTTCCAGCGAGGGAACGATTCCGCGGCCGAAATGGTAGTGCCACATTCGGTTCACCATCACGCGGGCGGTCAACGGGTGATCGGGACGCGTCAGCCATTTCGCGAAGGCGAGTCGGCGACCGGTTTTCGGGGTGCCGTCGGGAAAGGGAGGAACCACTTCGAGAGGTGTCTTGCCATCGGTGAGTACCGAGGGCACCCCGGGGCCGACCAGTCGACCGGGACTGGTGTGCAGGCCTCTGCGGAAAATGTAGGTGGGTGAGGGATCGCCGCGATCCCAAAGGGCGCGAATGGTCAGCGCCGGTGCCATTTTTTTGGTCACTTCCTCGATCTGCTGGTCCAGGTCATCGACCACCGTCCGGGCGGCCTGTACCGAGGGTGGCTGCTCGTGATTCGGGATCACCAGCGCCAGTTGCAGCTTTTCCACCAGCCGTCGCTCGGTCAGGCTTCGTGTATTGTCCGCTCGTTTCAGGGCCTTGAAGGTGGCTTCACGATCGTTCTCCGGCTGATCGGGATAGTGGGCTCGCAACATCTCACGTTGCCATTGGATCGTTTTCTTTCGCTTGAGGGATTCGAGTTCCTTCAGTTTTGCTTCCAGTGCTGGATTCACCGCATCGACCCGGGCTCGTTGCTCGGGCGTCCCGACATCCAGGGTGCGGGTCTGGAAACTGAGCCAATCGTATTCGTCCAGCGCGCCCTGGAAGACGGCCTTGAGCCGGTAGTAATCCCGTTGCGGGATCGGGTCATACTTGTGGCTATGGCAGCGGACACATTCCATCGTCAGACCCATGATGCTTGAGCCGAGCACGTCGATCACGTCGGCGATGACCCCGACCCGGTTCTCCACGAAGTTCATCGTGCGCGAGCCGGTTTCGTCGATGCCCATGCGAAGAAAACCGGTCGCGACCAGGTTTTCCACCATCTCATCCGTGATCGAGTCGGCGTTTTCGATATCGATCAGTTCGTCGCCGGCAATCTGTTCGAGGAGGAACTCGTCGTAGGGTTTGTCCGTGTTGAAGGCGTGGATGACGTAGTCACGATATTTCCAGGCGACCGGTCGCAACGGATCGGCGGAGGTGCCGCCCTCGGAATCGGCATAACCCGCCAGATCGAGCCAGTAGCGCCCCCAGCGTTCGCCGTAGCGAGGCGAAGCGAGGAGCTGATCGATCATCGTGGCGAACCAGTCCGGATCGTTGCTTTCCCGCCAGTAGCGCCACTCCTCCACCTCCGGGGGAATGCCCAGCAGATCGAGCCAGGCGCGGCGTATGAGCGTGTCGCGATCGGCTTCGGGAGAGAATTCGAGCCCGGCTTCGGCCAGTCGTTTGCCGACGAAATCGTCGATCGATTTTGCCCCTGGCGTGACTTTGGGAGGCTGGAAGGCCCAGTGCTGGCGATCTTCGTCTGAAACCAAGGGATCGGGTTCCGTGGTGGCGACATCCGGGGTGATCTCCACTTCGGGCGCACCTGCCGCGATCCAGTGGCGCAGTGTTTCCACGTCGCTTTCCGGGGGGCGCTTGACGAAAGCCTTCAGCAACAGAGCCTGCGGAGGGCAGGCCTCGCTCTCGATACGCTGAATCATGAGACTGCCGTCCGGATCGCCCGCGACAAACGCCGGACCGCTGTGGCCTCCTTTTCGCATCGAGGCGGGCGTGCGCAGATCCAGTCCACCGTCCTGACGCTGAGGTCCGTGGCAAGCCGTGCAGCGCAGCAGCATGATGGGAATGACGTCGTGCTGGTTCGGCCCCGCCTCCGCCAGGACTGGCGATTCACGAAAGGAAGCGCCGGAGGCAATCCAGTTGCGGATAGTCTCAATCTCTGATGCCGAAAGGGGATCGCCTTTTTTGGGCATCTTGCCTTCGTGAACCAGTTCGAAGAGGTGACTCTTTTCCGGTTCGTTCGGCACGAACACCGGACCGTTTTCGCCACCCTTCATCAGTCCGGCGGCGGAGGACAGATCGAGTTCCCCCTTGCGGCTGTCCTGATCGTTGTGGCACTCGGTACAGTGCGTATCGAAAATGGGCGCGACCGACTCTTCAAAAATGGGCGCCGCTTCGAGTCGGTTCGTCAGCGCAAGCAAAACCACGACCAGGACGATTCGGAAGATTCGACCGGAGACGAGCGTGATTTCAGAGCAGGCGAGCGGTATCAAAACGACCCGGGAATCATGCAGGAAACAGGCCGGATTTCCCACTTCCGAATGACCGGATCTGCGTAGGGGGATTGGTGTCTTCGTGCGTCACTTCTTTACGGAAAGAAAACCTATTTTCTTGAATCAGAAGCGGGTCGAAACGTGGGGGAGTGAAAGTCACGGTCCAGCCGGTGACGGAACGGCCGAAGAGCCTCTCCGACTTCGATTCGTTGCTCGAGGAACTTCTCGAGGGGCGAAAAAGCGAACATGCCGGCGGTCCGTCCACCGCTTGCCGATTCCGCCTCGCTGCGACCCCGGCGCCGGAAGAATCCGCCGCTTTCCAGAGAATCTCCCCGACTGATCCATGACCACCCTCATCCGCGTCCATCCGCGTTCATTCCTGGTTCTCCTCTTGCTGGCCGTGGCCTCTTCCTTCGTCCGGGCGGCGGAAGATCTTCCCGAGGTCCCCAACGATGTTGTCGTTTCGCTGTTCGCGAAGGAACCGCTTGTCCGCAATCCTTCCGCGATCACCTTCGACGCCCAGGGGAGATTGACCGTCGGTCACGGTCCGCAGTATCGAGGGCCTGCGCCGGAGACCGAGGGGGATCGCGTCGATTTTCTCCTCGATGACGACGGCGACGGGGTGGCCGAACGCGCCCACACCTTCGCGAAAGGGTTCAACAGCATCCAAGGGCTGGCCTGGCGGGGAGGGGATCTCTATGTGGCCAATGCGCCCGATCTCACCATCGTGCGCGATCTCGACGGCGACGATGTGGCCGACGAATACGTGCGGCTTTTCACCGGGCTCGGTAGCCTGGAGCATGGGCTGCACGGACTGAACTTCGCGCCCGACGGAAGACTCTACCTCTCGAAAGGGAACACCAAGGGGCGCAACACCCTCGAACAATTGGCGCCGAAAGCCTTCCGCGAACTTTGGGAACTGCCCTCGCCGGAAGGCGCGCCCGATTTTCCCGAGCCCGTCGTCTTCACCGCCGAAACCTATCAACACAATTACAAGGAGCCACAGGATGACTGGGGTCGTCAGGGCGGCATCCTGCGCTGCGATCCCGATGGATCGAACCTGGAGATCGTGGCTCGCGGGATGAGGAATCCCTGGGACATCGCCTTCGACGATCGGTTTCAATGGCTCGGCACTGACAACGACCAGACCCAGGGCGACAAGTTCATCGCGCCCTTCTTCGGCGCCCACTACGGCTGGGGACACGAGTGGAGTTATGACTGGGAGGGGAAGGGGCACCTGCCGACGGTGCCGGCCAACGGCCCGCTGTTTGAGGGCTCCGGAGCGGGCGTGGTCTGGTTCAATGAGCCGACCTTACCCGAGCGCTTTCGCGGAACTTTTTTCGTGGCCGACTGGTTGAGGCGCGTGATCTACGTGTATCGACCGGAGTGGAAGGGGAGCCAACTCGAATCGGCGGGTGTGAAGACGCTCGATGATTTTGAACTCCTCGCCGACGCCGGTGGCGGTCGGGCCATGGCGATGAGCAGCGGTATCCTCTTCGATCCCACCGACATGGCGATCGGACCA